>CAYTLH010000062.1:0-13892 GCA_964438525.1 uncultured Demequinaceae bacterium
CGCCTTTTAGCGCGGCCACCACATCATATTCCTCGGGCGCTAGCAGGAGCCGCCGATGTCGTCAAGCGAAAGGAATCCGGAGTCAATCAACTTCGACTGAACCTGGTCCTTCACAACGACCTCCGGCGTAATGAGGAAGGAGGGGACAACCTTCACTCCATTGTCGTAAGTGTCGTTGTTCACCTCGACGGTCGTGCCGGCGATGATGGACTGAATCATGGTGTGAACACGCTTTCCAAGTTCACGCGTGTCCTTCCATACCGTCATCGACTGCTTGTCAGCGCAAATGTTGACAACGCTGGCCTTGTCGCCGTCCTGACCCGTGAGGACTGGGTAGTCGTCACCCGGGATGTAGCCAGCGCCGTCAAGCGCCGCCGCAATGCCCTGAGCCAGCGAGTCGTTCGGAGACAGGACAACCTCAACCTTCGAGTCGGTGTAGAACGAGCTCAGGCGGTTCTCCATCTCGGCCTGTGCATCATCACTTTGCCACGCAAGGATGCCGATGGACTGCCAATCGTCCAGACTGTCGGGAGCCTTGCCCGACTTCACGACAAGCTGGCCGCTGTCGACGTACTGAGAGAGAACGTCCCACGCGCCTTTGAAGAAGAACCTGGCGTTGTTGTCGTCGGGGCTACCGGCGAAGGGTTCGAAGTTGTACGGACCCGCGCCATTCGCCAAGTCGAGTTCGGACTCGATGAACTGGCCCTGCAGCGTTCCCACTCCCTCGTTGTCGAATGTCGCGTAGTAGTCGACGTCCGGTGTTTCCATGAGGAGTCGGTCGTACGCGATCACCGTGATGTCCGCCGCACCAGCGTCGGCCAAAACCGGCACCAGCGTGGTTGAGTCGATCGCGACGACCACGAGGATCGTCACGCCGTTGGCAATCATGGTCTCGATCTGCGAGATCTGCTGTTCCGTCTTGTTGTCGGCGTACTGCAGGTCGACGGTGCATCCGTCGGCCACGAGAAGGGTCTCAAGACCCTCGCCGTCGTTGATCCACCGTTCAAGGCTGCGAGTCGGCATAGCGATGCCGACATTGCATTCCATTCCAGTGGAGTCGGAGGGGGTAGCCGTCGACGCATCGGAGCACGACGACAGCATGAGGGCTATGCCGCTTACTGCGGCGGCCCAGATCATTTTGCCTCTAGCTGACATTTGTTGCCATCCCTTTCTGTTGGCCTGACACCGTTGTCCGCACCAACCCCCGACCGGATGTGCCCCGGAGGACCTTCCCGGTTCGGAGGCGCCATAGATGCTTTTATGACGTCCCAGAGGGGCAGCAAGATTTGCCGCTTGTCATCGAGCCGCCATATTTTGTGGACGCTCCGAACATATACCAAGGGCGCTATCCCAGCAAGACTCAGAAAAGTAAAGATTTGATAACGATAAAGGAGTATCCTATATGTCCGATAAAAGACGGGTTTCAAAGGCTTTCTTCCGGGTCACAGAGGCCGAGCATGGGTTGTCGAAGCGGCATCGACCGACATTTTTCGGTGCCATATGTTGGAACTGAGAACGCAAAGTGGGCCTTCCAGCCGCATTTAGCTGCTTTCAGAGTTTCGGTATCAGCGAAGGAGGTTCCTTCTTCGAACGACGGACCTGCGGAAGGGAAGCACAGGGCTTCTTCGGTTTCCCGTCGAACCCAAGGCCAAGGAGATGAGGGGTACATCCTTGCTCTCTCGGTAGCTCATCTACCCGATCCCGGTCTAAATAAAAGACTCGCGTTTGAACACCTGATGGGCGCACGATGGATTTCGTCAGGTTGGGAAGCTCGGACGAGGGGAACGGGCATGACGCCAGCCCAGTCCGTCCTACTGGTACGCCTTGGCCTGCATCGAGTAAAGGTCGGCGTAGAGTCCGTCGGCCTTCATGAGCTCCTTGTGGGAACCGGCTTCTTCAATCCGGCCGTCGTTGACGACGAGGATGAGGTCCGCCATGCGGACGGTGGAGAATCGGTGGGAGACGAGGACCGTGATGGCCCCGGTCTTCTTCGCGACCCGCTTGGCGGAAGCCGCGTACTCCTCGAACAGGTTGTGCTCGGCCTGGGCGTCGAGCGCGCTCGTCGGCTCGTCGAGCACGAGGAGCAGCGGAGTCTCCCGCATCATGGCCCGGCCGAGGGCGAGCTTCTGCCACTGACCGCCGCTGAGGTCGGTGCCCTCGGTATAGGACTTCCCCAGTTGGGTCTCGAGGCCGTCGTCGAGGCGTTTGAGCAGGTCCTCGCCGCGGGCACGCCGGAGCGCGCGTTTGACGGCCTTTGGATCCTTCACCTGAGGCAGGTCCCCGACGCCGACGACCTCCCGGGCGAGCAACTCGAAGCGGGCGAAGTCCTGGAATCCCGCCGCGATCCGCTGCCGCCATTCGTCGAGCGGGAAGCGGCGCATGTCCACCCCATCGAGTTCGATCACTCCGTCCGTCTGTTCGTAGAACCGGCAGAGCAGCTTGACCAGGGTCGTTTTTCCCGCGCCGTTTTCACCGACGATCGCGACGGTCGACCCGGCCGGCAACTCGAGATTGACGCCGCCCAGGACGGTCCGTTCGGTACCGGGATAGATGAACGACACATCCCGGAGGGAGATGGCCTGGCCGATCGTTTTCGGCAGGTGGAGGTCGGGCGTGGGAAGGTCCTTGTCGACGAGGGCGCGGATCCAGCGGAGGTTCGCGAGCGTGCGCGAGATCCGCTGGAGCCCGACGAGGAGGAAGACGGCCGTGGTCACCTGGGTGTTGACCTGGGCGGCGAGGGAGATGACGAGGACGACGTCGCCGACCGTCCCCCCTCCCCCGACGACGTTGCGCACGACGAGGAGGGTCGCGCCGATGTAGGCGATCGCGAAGAGCACCTGGCCCGTGACCTGGAGCATCGCCGACCGGTCCTCTCCCCGAATGAGGATTCGGGTCGCCTTGTCCCAGGCGGTCTTCTGCCTTTTGTACATCTCGTCCCCGAGCCCGCACGCGCGGAGCTCCTTAGCGGGGCCGGCGTCGGTGGCGAGTTTGAACACGTGGCGGACTCGCCTGGTGAACGGCGCCGCCTTCTCTCGCGCTCGCCCGGTGACGACCTCGCCCCACCGGCCGAGGATGAGCGACGGCACCGCGAACACGGGCAGGAACAGCAGCCAGGGACTGAGGGTCGCGAGGAGGAACGCCGTGATCAGCCCGGAGATGGCGAGGCCGATGCTCGAGAACAGCATGTTCATGACGGTCGTCCCCGCCCAGTTGACGTCCTGTTGGACGAGACGGAGCTTGTCGGCGTAGTCCGGGCGTTCGTGGTGTTCGAGGCCGGCCGAGCCGTTGCTCAGGGCGATGATGTCCCGCTCGATCGCGAGTTCGACCATTTCGCCGAGCTCGAAGTAGAACACGTGGCCGAAGTGGCCGGCGACGAGGGAGGCCATGGTGAAGCTCGCGACGAAGATGGCCGCGTTTCGCATGCCGGACCCATCGCCGGCGATGGCGGCGTCCGTAAGGGCGGCGAGGGCCGGCGCGGCGAGCGGCATCGCGACGAACTGGAGCGTCATGAGGAAGAACGAGATGACGACCCGCCCAGGGCTCAAACGCCAGGCGATTCCGGCGAGCGCGAACGCTCCCTTGATCGTCTCGATCACGGGGCCACCTCCTCGAGGTCGACGGGAGCATCGGGGTCGATCTCGTCCTCGATGATCTCCCCCTCCGCGCTGAGCCCCTTGGAGAATCGCTCGGCCTGGAGGGTGAAGAGGCGTGCGTAGTGCCCGTCCGCACGCATCAACTCCGCGTGGCTTCCCTGTTCGCTGATGCGCCCGTTCTCGATGACGACGATATGGTCGGCGTGCCTCACGGAGGAGAAGCGGTGAGAGATGAGGATCGAGGTCACACCGTGGGTGAGCTCGACGAACCGATCGAAGAACGCGACCTCGGCGCGGACGTCAAGGGCCGCGGTCGGCTCATCGAGGACGAGGATCTTGGCGCCATGGTGGAGGGCGTACAGCGACCGGGCGATGGCGATGCGCTGCCACTGGCCGCCGCTCAAGTCGATGCCGTCCTTGTACGCGCGCGCGAGCGGGGTCTCGAGGCCGAGCGGGTGGTCGTCGAACGCCGAGAGGATCCCGGCCTTGCGCGCCGCCTCGCGGATCGCCTCATCGTCCCGAGCCACGTGTGGTGCCCCGAGCGCGATGTTGTCGGCCGCCGAGAATTCAAACTTGACGAAGTCTTGGAAGATGACGCTGACTTGGCGTCGCCACTCGGCGGGATCGAGCAGCCCGGCATTGATGCCGTCGGCGAGGATGGCGCCGGAGGTCGGCTCGTACAGCCTGGTCAGGAGCTTGACGAGGGTCGTCTTGCCGGCACCGTTGACGCCGACGATCGCGGTGGATCGTCCCGCCGGGATCTCAAGCTCGAGCCCTCGGAGCACCTTGTCCTTGGTGCCGGGGTACGCGAACTCCAGCTTGTGAAACTCGAGCGTCGAGCTCGGCAGAGCCCCGACGTCGACCGTGCTCGGATCCACCACCCCGACCTTGGAGCGCGCGACGTTGGCCGTGGTCTGGGCCTGCTCCCGCTCCTCGGCGATCGCGATCTTCTTGCGCAACTCGATCATCGCCTCGAGCGCCCCCATGCCGAACTGGGTCGGGACGTCGGATTCCTCGTAGGCCCCGCCGAGGGCGATCGCACCCATGATCGCCTGGAGGGACAGGGCGAGCGCGGTCAGGGAGATAGTCCCGGCCACCGCCTCTTGGCCGACTCGGTACACGACGAAGGCGATGACGGCGAGCCCGACCGCGGTGATTGGCAGGTAGGGATAGAAGTAGATGCGACGCCGGGCTTTGATGGCCGGTATGAACAGGTCCCAATACGAGTCCGTGTATCGCTCGTCGAGCCAGCCGTGGAGCCCGAAGACGCGAGTCTCCTTCGCGGCGACGTCGCCCATGCTCAGGTCGCGGAAATAGTAGCGCTTGCGCATGGCGGGCATCCGCGTCCTCCAGACGGCGGAGTACTTGCGCAGGCCGCCGCGGTTGCCGTAGCGGAACACCATCGTGGTGAAGTAGATGATCGGCCCGGCCCACCAGAACGACGACAGGCTGAGGACGACGCAGAAGGCGATGAGGCTTGTGTAACGTCCGAGCAGGGCGATGAACCCACCGACCGCCTGTCCGGGTGTGTTCCAATCGTCGTCGAACTGGCGCGTGGCCGACGCGAGTTCGTCGAGGACGTCCTGGTCCTCCATCGGGCCGATCGACGTCGTCCGCGACACGAGTTCGAGGATCTCCGCCCGGAGTTCGCCATCGACGCGTCGCCGGATACGGGACATGAGGACGGTGGAGACGGGGGTGAAGATGCGGATGAGGAGGAAGGACACGGCCGCGGCGATGAAGGCGACGACCAGGCGGTCCCAGGCGTCCGATCCGAGACCGCCCTCGAGGGCGGCGGGGACGCGCCCGATGACGACGCTCGTCGCTATGACGAACACGACGGGCAGGGCCCCGGTGACGAGGTTGACGAGGACGAGGGGTACGACGAGCCGCGCTCCGGCGCTCGGCACGAAGCGGAGGATCTCGATGCGGGTCGTGATCGCGCGCAGGACGAACTCGTCCCAGGTTCCACGGACGCCACGAACCCGCCACACGGGGGCGGATGAGGTCACGGGGAGAGTTTAGGGGTGGGGCCCGACATGCGCCGGTTCGTTAGCGAATCGTGACGATCCTGTGATTCCGGCGATACCTCAGGACCCCGATCCGAGCCTCACGCCGCGGTGAATCGCGACGATCCCGAAGAACAGCCTCCGAACCCCGACGTCCTCAAGACCCGCCTCCCGGACCATTTCGAGCATGGCGTCCCGGTCGGGGTGCATGCGGATGGATTCGACAAGATAGCGGTAGCTCGAGCGGTCCCGGAGGACGAGCCGACCTAGGGCCGGGATGACGAGGAAGGAGTAGGCGTCGTAGAACGGCCTGACCGGCAGGAGGACGGGTCGGGAGAATTCGAGGACGACCAGCCGCCCGCCGGGCCTCAGGACCCGGCGCATCTCCCGGAGGGCGACCTCCTGGCGGGTGACGTTCCGGAGCCCGAAGCCGATGACGACGGCGTCGAAGCTTTCGTCCTCGAAGGGCAGGGACTCGGCATCGGCCTCGACGAGAGAGACGACGTCGCCGAGCCCCCTCGCGGCGAGGCGCCGTTCGGCCTCCCGAAGCATCGATGCATTGATGTCCGCCAGCGTGACCTGACCCGTTGTCCCAACCTTGGCGGCGAGCCTGATGGCGAGGTCCCCGGTGCCTCCGGCGAGGTCGAGGACCCGGTCACCCTCGGCCACCCGGGCCCCCCGGACGGCCTGAGTCTTCCACCGGCGATGAAGCCCCCAGGTCATGAGGTCGTTCATGAGGTCGTATCGCCGAGCGACGCGGTCGAACACCTCGGTCACCCTGCCGGATTTCTCGTCCTCGTCCACCTCGTCGAAACCGAAGTGGGTCGACGGGGGAGGAACGGGCCAGGCGGGCTCAGCGATCTCGGCGGGCTCGACGTCGTCCTCCACGGTCAACCTCCGTTCCGGGCTCCGCCCCCAACTCTAGGCGTATTGCCGCGCCTGCAAGCCGTATAGGTCGGCGTATAGACCCTTCTCGGCCATGAGTTCCCGGTGGGTGCCGGCCTCGACGATCCTGCCGTCCCCGACGACGAGGATGTAGTCGGCCATCCGTACGGTCGAGAAGCGGTGGGAGACGAGCACGGTGATCGCCCCCGTCGTCTGCGCCACCCTTCGCGCGCCGAGGGCGTACTGCTCGAACAGGTTGTGCTCGGCCTGGGCGTCGAGGGCGGAGGTTGGCTCGTCGAGGAGCAGGAGCAAGGGGCTCTCGCGCATCATCGCGCGCCCGAGAGCCAGCTTCTGCCACTGGCCTCCGCTGAGGTCCGTGCCCTCGTCCCACGATTTCCCGACGAGGGTGTCGAGCCCAGACGGGAGGCGTTGGAGCACGTCCTCGGCTCGGGCGCGTTCGAGGGCGGCGTGCACCGCCTCGGGGTTGTCGATATCGCGACGTGAGCCGATCCCCACCGTGTGTTGGGCGGCGAACTCGAACTTCGCGAAGTCCTGGAAGCCCGCGGCGATGCGCTCACGCCACTCGTCGAGGGGGATGCGCCGGAGGTCGACCCCGTCCACCTCGATCGTCCCCGTCGTGGGATCGTAGAAGCGGCAGAGGAGCTTGACGAGCGTCGACTTGCCCGCACCGTTCTCCCCGACGATCGCCACCGTCGAACCCGCGGGGATGGTCATGGTGACGTCGGCGAGCACGGGCGTCGTGGTGCCGGGGTAGACGAAGGACACATCGGTGAGGGTGATGCCCTCGGTGAGAGACGACGGGGTTTCGGCATCCTCCTTGACCGCGGGTGGCCTCGTCACGACGTCGCGGACCCATCGCATCTCGTCGAACATGGAGGCGGTGCGTTGGAGCCCTTGCAGGTGGACGACCGCCGCGCTCACCTGGGCATTGACCTGCCCCGCGAGGGTGATGACCATGAGGACCTCGCCGATGGTCGCCTCCCCGCGCACGGCGTCGCGGACGACGAGGAGCGTGGCCCCGACGTAGGCGACGGCGAAGACGATCTGCCCGACCGCTCGAAGGAGGGCCGCCCGCGTCTCGGCCTTGACCTCGATGCGGGACGCCGCGTCCCAGGCCACCTGTTGGCGTCCGCGCACCTGGGTCTCCAACCCGCACGTCCTGACCTCCTTGATGGGTCCCGCCTCGCTCAGAAGGTTGAACATGTGGTTGGCCTGGCGGGTGTCCGTCGCCGCGTCGCGGCGGGCGCGTGCCGACAGGGTCTCGGCCCGCTTCCCGAGCATGAGCGGCGGAATCGCGGCGATGGGCAGGAAGAGGAGCCACGGGCTCAAGGTGAACAGGAGCACCCCCGTCGCCCCCATGGCGACGACGATGGCGACGGTTCCGTAGAGGCTGGAGATGGTCGTCCAGGAGGCCCGGTCGACCTCGCGTCGGATGACGGCGACCCTGTCGGCGTACTCGGGACGCTCGTGGTGCTCGAGGCCCGCCGAGCCGTTGCTCAGGGTGGCGATGTCCTGCTCCACGAGGGCCGCGACGTCCTCCCCGGTCTTGAAGTAGAAGATGTGCGCGAAGTGTTCGGCGGTGAGTGACGTGATGATGAGGAATCCGGCCAGGACGGCGGCGGTGATCGCACGCCGGTGGTCCCCGGCGATCGCCCCGTCGACGATGTCGCGGATGGCGAGCGCGGCGAACGGCATCGCGATCGGCTGGACAAGCATGAGGGAGAAGCCGATGATGAAGTGCCCGCGGCCCGCGCGCCAGGCGTACCCGGCCGCCTCGCGTATCCCGAGGAGAAGCGATGTCACGACACGGCCTCCAACTCGTCCTCGTCTCCCGAGACGTCGAGACCCTCGCGGAAGCGGCGGGCCTGGAGCTCGAAGAGCCGACGGTAGTGCGTGTCGGCCGCCATGAGTTCGTCGTGGGTGCCCTCCTCCGTGACGGCGCCATGTTCGATGACGACGACTCGGTCGGCCCGGCGCACCGAGGAGAATCGGTGGGAAATGAGCAGGCTCGTGGCCCCATGTGTGAGGTCGACGAATTGGTCGAAGAAGGCAGCCTCGGCCCTGACGTCGAGGGCCGCGGTCGGCTCGTCGAGGACGAGGATCCTCGCCCCCTTGTCGAGGGCGTAGAGGGACCGGGCGATCGCGATGCGCTGCCACTGGCCGCCGCTCACGTCGATGCCGTCCGCATATCCTCGGGCGAGCATCGTGTCGAGGCCCTTGGGGGCATCCCGAAGGACGTCGAGCATCCCTGCCTTTCGCGCGGCCTCCTCCACGGCCTCACGGTCGTGCGGGACGAAGGCCGCGCCGGTCGCGATGTTGTCGGCCGCGGAGAACTCGTATCTCACGAAGTCCTGGAAGACGACGGACAGGGTGCGTCGCCACGCGCGCACGTCGAGGTCGGCGACGTTGACGCCGTCGACGAGGATCTCGCCCGCGGTCGGCTCGTACAACCGGGCGAGGAGCTTCATCAGGGTCGTCTTCCCGGCTCCGTTGACCCCGACGATCGCCGTCGTCTTGCCGGCTTCGAGGGTGAGATTGAGCCCGTTGAAGACGACCTCGTCGGCCCCGGGGTAGCTGAAGTGCAGGTCGCGGAATTCGATCGCCTTCACCGGGGCCCCCTCGGGGACGGGAAGCTCTCCGCGAGGGGCGGTGTCCCCGGCCCGTACGGCGCGGGAGATCTCCCTGAGGGCGGTGAGGGCGTTCATGCCGAACTGGGTCGAGGTGTCGGATTCGGGGTAGTCGCGGGCCAGGAGCATCGCGGCCGTGATGGCCTGGAGGCCGAGGGTCAGGTCCCTGAGGCTCATCGTCCCGGAGGCGAGATCCCCGCCCGACGCGCGATCGGCGAGGGAGACGAGCCCCCACGTCATGACTACGAGCGCGATCGCCGTGTACACGAGGTACGGCTTGAAGTAGATGCGGCGACGCTCCTTGTCTACGGGGTCGGCGAATTGGTAGTAGGTCGTCCAGTGCTGGCCCTTGAGCCAGCCCATCGAGCCGAAGACGCGGATCTCCTTCGACCCCTCCGACCCCATCGTGAGGTTTCTGAGGTACACGAGGCGGCGCCGGATGCCGTAGATCTTTCGCCAGATCGCCGAATAGCGTCGAAGCCCTCCCCGGTTGCCCGTCCTCAGGATGAGGTATGACGCGATGAGGGCGAGCGCGATCCATTGGCCGAAGAGGAGCCACACGATCGTCATGAGGGCGATGACCTGGACGTACCGGGCCACGAGGTAGAGCAGCCCGGCAGCGGCGTGTCCGGGCGTGTGCCAGTTGTTCTCGAAGCGGAACCGGGCCTCGGCGAATTTACCGAGGACGTCCGGGTCCTCGAGGGGGCCGATGCCGATCGAGGACGTGATGGAGTCGACCGCCTCGTCCCTGACGAATCCGTCGACATTGCGTTGGATCCTCAATCCGAGCATGTGTTGGACGGGGGCGAGGACCTGTTGAGCGACGAACGCGGCCGCGGCGAGGAGGAACAACTGGACGAGGCCGTTCCACTCCGACGAGGCGAGTCCGGCGTCGACGGCTGCGGGCACCCGACCGATCATCTCGGCCGTCGCGAGCATGAAGGCGATGGGGAGGAGTCCGAGGACGACGTTGATGAGGGTGATCCCGACGATCAGGGGCCACCCGGCGAGAGGGAGGACCTTGAAGATTCGGGCACGCGCCACCACCACGGCGTCCCACTGTGAGGAGAGACGTTCGCGGAGGCGGCGTTTCGGATCGACATCTCGCATGAAGCCCTTAGGTTATCGTCCCCCGACGACCTGACCCCGGGGTCGGCGGTTGCGATGTGGTAACGGTTGGGGGAAAGCGGTTCATGATGCGGAGAGCCACGATGTGGAGGTGGCGATGGGTGGGCGTGTGGTTAGTCGGGAAGCCCGGCTAGTACGAGGGCGGCCCAGGCGGATCCGGCCAGGCCCGTGAACAGCGGTGTGTAGAGAAGGGTGTCGAGCCGGGCGAAAGGGGTCTGGTGGATGGTTTTCAGGAAACCAATGTGTTGGAGGTCCCCAACTGCGCGCGCCGCCGCGACGGCCAGCGCCCCGACGGCCAGCCACCAGGCCCACACCGGGGCGTTGGAGAAGGCCACCCAGGGGATGAGCCCGGCGAAGGCGACCGCGGCGATGGCGGGTCCCAGGCAGGCGACCCGGCCCGGTCGGGCGAGGGGTTCCAGGGTCTCGGGATCCTCCGGGTAGGTGTGCCTGTTCAGGGTGGTCGCCCCCAAGGCCCAGGCAAGATGAAGCAGCGCACCGAGTCCCGCGATCGTGACGCCGAGGATGACGAGGCCCGATAGGACGGGGCGGGGGAGGGAGTCGGAGGAGTCGAGGGCGTACAGGCCGGCTGCGAGGAAGGCCGTCCAGGTCGGGTGCCCGGGGACGAGGGCCAGCAGGGCCAGGCCGAGGAGGAGGCAGGCGATTCCCACGACGACCACGGGCTCGGCTCCCGCGACGATCGCGGCGAAGGCCAGCCAGGCGGCGGATCCCGCGTGCCACGTCCACCTGAGGATGAGGCCGGCGTTTCGGCGAGATACCCGGACTGTCCACTTCCTACCGGCGAGAAGGGGTCGGACAATCAAGGCCTCGCCGACGAGCGAGTGCGCCACGGCGAGGCAGCACAACAGTCCGACGGCTACGTAGGTGCTCATTCTTCGTCCTTCTCGTTTCCCCGTCCCGTCCACACGTTCAGGACGGCTTTCCAGTCCGCGCCGAGCTCGCGGACGTTCCCCGTGATCGTACCCGCTCGGCGGCCGATCGGGGGAAAGGCGCCTTCGGCGTCGAGCCCCGCCTGCTGGCACAGCCAGGTGGCACGGGCGACGTGGAATTCCTGGGTGACGACGACGACGCTGTCCAGGTCTTCGACGGTTCCGCCGGCGGCGTTCCAGCACGAGTCGAATGTGTCCCAGCCCTCGCGGTCGAGGACGATCGCCTCGTCCGGCACCCCGAGGGCGAGGGCCATCTCCCGCATGGTCCCGGGTTCATCGTAATCGCCCCGGGTCGCCCCCGTCATGACGATGACGTCGACGATGCCCCGCTTGTACAGCGAGACCCCCAACTCGACCCTCTCGGTCAGGAAGACACTGGGAACCCCGTCGTCCCCCACCTTGGCCCCGAGGACGAGGGCGGCGTCGGCGTGGTGCGGGGTTTCGCCGGGGCCGTAGATGTCGCCGATGGTCGCGAACCTGACGTACAGCCAGGGGCCGGCGACGGCGGCCGGGACGAGGACGAGGGCGGCGACGAGCCAGCGGAAGCGTGGGCGGACACGGGTGGGACCGGGCATGGGATGGACCTACCGGAGCGAGTGCCGCCAGGCCGCGTCGCCGCGGCCGAGCACGCCGACCCGTCGCCCCCGCATCGTCCGGCTCCGGTCCATCCACGCGGACGTCGGGGAGGCCGCGTCCTCGGCCGCGGTCCGGGCCTGCGTCACGGCGAGCATGCTCGCCACGAGGGCGGCCAATTCCTCCTCGTCCACGGTTCCGCGCACGATCGTGAGACCGGCCGCGATCTCGGACGCGTCGGGAGCACCGGATTGCGCTTTGCTCATACCGGGAAGTTGCCGTGCTTCTTCGGCGGGAGCGCCGCCCGCTTGGTCCGGAGCGCCCGGAGGGCCTTGACCACCTCGGCCCGGGTCTCGCTCGGGCGGATCACGGCGTCGACGTATCCTCGGTCGGCGGCGTCGTACGGGTTGAGGAGTTCTTCCTCGTATTCGCCGATGAGTCGGGCCTGCTCGGCCTCGACGTCCCCTCCCGATTCCTCGACGGCCTTGAGGGCTTTCCGGTGGAGGATCTTGACCGCGCCCGACGCCCCCATGACCGCGATCTGCGCCGTCGGCCACGCGAGGTTGACGTCCGCGCCGAGCTGCTTGGACGCCATGACGATGTAAGCGCCGCCGTAGGCTTTGCGGGTGATGACCGTGACGAGCGGGACGGTCGCCTCCGAATAGGCGTAGATGAGCTTGGCGCCCCGGCGGATGATGCCCTGCCATTCCTGGTCGGTCCCCGGGAGGAAACCCGGGACGTCGACGAACGTCAGGACAGGAACGTTGAAGGCGTCGCACGTCCGGACGAAGCGGGCGGCCTTCTCCGCGGCCGAGATATCGAGGGTGCCCGCCATGGAGTTCGGCTGGTTGGCGACGATCCCGACCGAGTGCCCCTCGACGTGCCCGAAGCCGACGACGACGTTCTTGGCGTACAGGGGATGAACCTGGAAGAACTGGCCCTCGTCGAGCACGGCCTCGATCACGGTCGTCATGTCGTAGGGCTTGTTGTCGTTGTCGGGGATGAAGGAATCGAGGGCGAGATCAGCCTCGGATGGCTCGAGGTCGGCCCCGATGTCCCACGACGGCGGGTCGGTGAGGTTGTTCTGCGGGAGGTATTGGAGCAGGTGCTGGACGTAGTCGAGGGCGTCGTCCTCGTCGGCGGCCAGGTAATGCGCCACCCCGGACTTGACGTTGTGGGTCTGTCCGCCGCCCAATTCCTCGAACGTGACGTCCTCGTTGGTGACGGCCTTGATGACGTCCGGGCCCGTGATGAACATCTGGGAGGTCTCGGACACCATGACGACGAAATCGGTCAGGGCGGGGGAGTAGACGGCTCCGCCGGCGCACGGACCCAGGATGACCGAGATCTGGGGGATGACCCCCGAGGCCTCGACATTCCTCCGGAAGATCTCCGCGAACTGGGTCAGGGCGGCGACCCCTTCCTGGATGCGGGCGCCACCGCCGTCGAGCAGGCCGATGAGCGGAACTCCCGTGCGGAGGGCGAAGTCCTGGACCTTGGCGATCTTCTGCCCGTGGACCTCTCCGAGCGATCCGCCGAAGACCGTGAATTCCTGGGAGTAGACCGCCACCTGACGGCCGTCGATCGTGCCGTATCCCGTGACGACGCCGTCGCCGTAGGGACGGTTCTTGTCGAGGCCGAAGTTGCGGGAACGATGCCGGTTGAGGGCGTCCATCTCGGTGAAGGAGCCGGGGTCGAGCAGGAGGTCGAGGCGCTCGCGGGCCGTTTTCTTCCCCCGGGCGTGCTGCTTCTTCTGCTTGCCGGGTTCCGGTTCGGTTACCGCCTCGGCCAAGTGGGAATCGAGGGCGTCAAGCGCGCCCGAGGTCGTCTTGGCGGACGACGGGGGGCTTGTGCCCGTCTTGGCGACCGGGGCCTTTTTCGCTGTCACGGTAGGCATCCTCCTCGCATTGCCCATAGCCTAGTCGTGTGAAGGTCGCCGGTGAATCGTTCCTAGAAGAGTCGAGGCATCCGCTCGACCAAGCCGCCCTCACCCGGACCCTGACCGCGCCCGTCGGGCCGTTGCCCAAGATCACCGTCGTGAAGTCGAGCCCGTCCACGAACGAGGAGGTGGCCGAGGCTTTGCGCGGGGGTGCGCAGTGGCCCCACCTG
>CAYTLH010000063.1:0-6016 GCA_964438525.1 uncultured Demequinaceae bacterium
TCATCGGCGCCGTCGTCGGGCACGTCGACCGGGTCTCCCAGGGGGCGTCTCGGGAGGCCATCCTCACCAAGGTCAAGGCCCAGATCGCAAAGAAATTCGGTACTAAGGGTGAGGCGGTCGTCGAGGCCAACATGGCCGTCATCCAGGACGGCATCAAGGCGACGACGATTGTCGATTACACCAAGCCGGCCTTCGCCTCGATCGACAAGGAACCGGTGGTCGCCGCCGTCCGCACCAACGCCCTGTCCGAGTCGATGTGCCCCATGGCCGCCGAGGCCCGGCCGACCGGGCTTTTCGACCCCGGGTATTACGAAGACATCATGGCCCGCCCGTTCCGCGAGGGGACGATCAGCGAGGCCCCCGTCTTCCCCGGTGCCGGGTTGTTCATGCCCGTCGGAAGCGGAATCGGCAAGGACAAGGGCTTGTTCCGGCGCGAGGTGCCGATCTTCGATCCCTCGAAGTGCACCGGCTGCCTCGAGTGCGCCCTGGCCTGCCCGGACGCCGCCATCCCCAACACCGTGCATGAAATCCCCGATTTGCTGGAGCTCGGAATCACCGAGGCCGATGCCACGGAGGCCCAGAAGAAGGCGCTCCGTGCTCAGGTGGAAGCCTGGGTGGAGCGCATCCACGAGGTCTACCGGGAGGACAAGGGCAACCGCCCCTTCGTCGACGTCGCCGCGGAGGCGGCAGCCGTGCTGAAGTCCACCGTGTCCGCGACCGCCGAGAAGGCCGTCGCCGCCCTTGCCTCCTTCCCTGTGGCCCGCACCCGCCCGTTCTTCGATTCGCTCGAGAACGACACCCCGGGGACGGGCGCCCTGTTCTCGGCCGTGATCGACCCCTGGAAGTGCACCGGCTGCCTCCAGTGCGTCGACGTATGCGGCCCCGGGGCCCTGACCGAGGCCGAGCAGGACGGGGACATCCTCGAGGGGCTGGAGGAGACCTTCGAGCAGTTGACCAAGCTCCCCACGACTCCCGGGCGGTTCCTCGAGGGGGTGACCTCGCCCGACGGCGACCTCAAGCGCATCATGCTCGACCGGTCGAACTACTATGCCACCGTCGGAGGCCACGGTGCCTGCCGCGGGTGCGGAGAGGTGACGGCGATCCGGCTCGTAACGTCGATGAGTCGGGCCTTGGGGGAGGACCGTCGCCGCGCCCACGTCGCGGAACTCGAATCGCTCCTCTCCGACCTCGGAAGCCGGGCGTCCAAGGTCAAGGGGGATGCCGAACGCAAGAAGCGGCTCGAGTCGATCATCTCCGTGCTCGAGCGGCGCCTGTACCTGTATGAGGGCGGGCCGACGGGCAACGGGCCGGCCCCGACCGTCATCGCCAACGCCACGGGATGCACGAGTGTTTACGGATCCACCTTGCCCTTCACGCCCTACCTCGACCCGTGGGTGAACAGCCTCTTCCAGGATGCCCAGCCGCTGGCGTCCGGGATCTTCGAAGGGGTTTCGGCGCAGACCATCGGCGAGATCAAGGCCCTCCGCCGGGCCCGCCTCGAACTCGACGATGCCTACGACCCCGAGGTCCACGAGAAGGAGCTCAGCACCCTCTCGTGGCGGGACTTCTCGGATAAGGAGCTCGCGTTTCTCCCGGCGGTCTTGACGATCGGCGGAGACGGCGCGAGCTACGACATCGGTTTTGGGGCGATGTCCCGGGTTCTCGCCGCCGGCACACCCGTCAAGATCCTCGTCCTCAACACCGGCTCGTATTCCAACACCGGCGGCCAAACGTCGACGGCGAGCCTCACCGCGCAGGATTCCGACCTCGCCCGCTTCGGCAAGGCCCATGGGGGCAAGAAGGAGTGGCGCAAGGAGCTGGGGCTCATCGCGGCCTTCCACCCGAACACGTATGCGTGCGTCACGGCCACCGCCCTCCACGGGCACTACCTCTCCACGACGATGGACGTCCTGAACTACAAGGACGGGGCCGCGGTCATGGACGTGTACACCCCGTGCGGCACGGAGAACGGCATTCCCGAGAACTTGTCCAACGCCCATTCGAGGCTTGCGGTCGAGAGCCGGATGAGCCCCGTGTTCGTCCACGACCCGCGCAAGGGGGACAGTCTGGGCGAGCGTTTCAGCCTGGACGGCAACCCCGACCCCGACCAGGACTGGACGACGAGCACGATTCAGTACGTCGACGACGAGGGGCAACTCCAGTTGATGACGATGCCGCTGACGCCGGCGGAATTCGCGCTCGGGGAGGTGCGGTTCAAGAAGCAGTTCCGCAAGTTGGCGGGAGACGCGGAGGCCGATGCCGTTCCGATTCACGAGTTCGTCGAGTTGACCGAGGACCAGCGCGAGGGGAAGGTTCCTTTCGTGTATGCCACGGACGACGACAAGCGTCTGATCAAGGTGGCCTGTTCCGCCCCGATCGTCGCCCTGGTCGAGGAGAGGCGTCATCACTGGAGGACCCTCCAGTACCTCGCCGGCATCGACCAGGCCAAACTCGCCGCCGAACATGCGAAGGAGGTCGAGGGACTCCGCGCCCAGTACGAGGAGGCCATGGAGCTTCGCGAGAGTTCGCTCGACGACATCGCCGAGGCCATGTCCGAACTCGTCACCTCGAGCAAGGCCCCGGCGGGCCTCGGGCTGGCTTTGGGGCTCGGGGCGGGCGTACCCGCGGGAGGGGCGGCCCCGGCCGCCGAAGACTCCGAGGCTTCGGACGCCCCCCCCGTCTACCTGGATCCCGCCGACGAGCACCTGTGCAACGACTGCGGAACCTGTTACCAGGAGCTTCCCCAGTTCTTCGAGAAGACCACGCAGGTCATCGACGGCGAAGCGAGGATCATCGCCCACATGATCCCGGGTTCCACGGACGGCGTGGAGATCACGCCCGAGTTGCAGAAGCGCATCAAACGGGTCAGGGACAACTGCGACGCGGAGATCATTAGGTGAGCACCGCGACCGCTCCACGTTCGGGCCAGGCCTCCACGGTCCCGGAGGAGCTCGACCTCAAGCTTGGCGTGCTTCGACGGCGGCTCGAGGCCGACCCTCGTGCCTTCCGAGAGGTGTTCATCGCCGAGGGCATGCAGGCGATCGCCTGGGAGTTCCAGCAGGGGGACCTCAGCAAGGAGTTCGTCGAGCGGCTGTGGGCCATGCTCCTGAAGGAAGACGACGTCAGCGTCCTCCTCATGCGCTTCATCTGGGACCTCCCCGTCGGCAAGAAGAGAATCTTCATCAAGGGAGTCGACGAGCACCTGTCCGACCGGTATCCGATGCTCAAAGGCCTGTCCCAGGACTGGCCGTCTGGCAGCACTATCCAGCCCTATATCCGCGAGGCCGAAGACCGTTCTCACGATTTCGACCTCGTGAACAAGGGCTACCTCGGGTACATGGATCTGGGTTTCACCCGTCGGGACGTCGACCTGTTGATTTGGCTCGAGGCCCTTCGCGACAAGCAATGCGAGGAGAAGCCCTGCGTCCTCGGGGTCCTCAAGGAGGGGTGCACAGAGCCGTTCGGTGGTTGTCCGGTCAAGATCGACATTCCCGAGATGTTCAAACTCATCGGAACCGGACGCATGCGTGAGGCTCTCGAGATGCTGGAGGCGACCAATCCGCTGCCCAACGTGACCGGGCGCGTCTGCCCGCAAGAACTCCAGTGCCAGGGGGTGTGCCTTCACAAGACGGCCATGTCCATCGGACAACTGGAGTGGTTCCTCCCCGAGCGGGAGAAGCTCGTCAACCCGGACAGCAACGTCGAGCGGTTCGCCGGGATCGTGAATCCTTGGGATGCGGCGACCAAGCCCCCCATCGCCATCGTGGGCTCCGGACCGGCCGGACTCATCAACGCCTACCTGCTTGCCGCCGCCGGCTTCCCTGTGACGGTGTTCGAAGCCTTCCATGCCCTAGGGGGCGTGCTCCGGTACGGCATCCCGGAGTTCCGCCTGCCCAACCAGCTCATCGACGACGTCGTCGCCAAGATCGAGCTTCTGGGAGGTAAGTTCGTCAAGAACTTCGTCGTGGGCAAGACGGCGACGCTGCAGGAACTCCGAGACGCCGGTTTCTGGAAGATCTTCGTCGGCACCGGGGCGGGGCTTCCGAGGTTCATGAACATTCCGGGGGAGCACCTGCTGAATGTCATGTCGGCCAACGAGTTCCTCACCCGAGTCAACCTCATGCAAGGCCTCAGGGAGGATTACGAGACGCCTCTTCCCAGGATCGAGGGCAAGGAAGTACTGGTCATCGGGGGCGGGAACACCGCCATGGACGCCGCCCGAACCTCCAAGAGGCTCGGAGGGAACGTCACGATCGTGTACCGGCGTACCCAGGCGGAGATGCCCGCCCGCGTGGAAGAACTGGAACACGCCCTGGAGGAAGGCGTGGCCCTCTCGGTGCTGCGTTCGCCTTCGGAGTTCTTCGGGAGCGATGACGGCTTCGTCAAGGCCTCCACCCTTGACGTCATGGAGCTCGGCGAGCCCGACGACTCCGGCCGTCGCCGCCCCGTCGCCACGGGAGAGCAAGAAACCGTCCGCGCCAACCTCGTGATCATGGCTCTCGGAAACGACGCCAATCCCATCATCAAGGACTCCGAGCCGAGGCTTGAGGTGTCCAAGTGGGGGACGATCAACCTGGACCAGGAGGGGTCGCAGGAGACGACCCTGGAGGGTATCTACACCGGGGGTGACGCCGCTCGGGGAGGGTCGACGGCGATCCTGGCCGCAGGCGACGGCCAGAGCGCTGCCCGGGAGATCCTCGATTCCGTGGACATCGACCGGACGACGGTCGCGGCCATGGTCAAGAGCGCGGAAGAGTACTCCGACACCGGGGCCGCCGTCCCCAGGCTCATCTCCAAGGCCCACCTGAGCGACGGCATCGAGGAGTTCACCGTCTACGCCCCCGTCATCGCGAAGGCCGCCAAACCCGGACAGTTCGTCCGCGTTCTACCCCGGGAAGACGGCGAGCTCATCCCCCTGACCCTCGCCGACTGGGACGAGAAGGCCGGAACGGTGTGTCTCGTCGTCCAGGGGATGGGGACCTCGAGCATCGAGATCAACCAGATGGAGATCGGGGACGCCTTCGTCGGGGTCGCGGGTCCGCTCGGGCGGCCGAGCAAGATCCACAAGTACGACAAGAAGTCCACCGTGGTGTTCACCGCAGGGGGGCTTGGGCTCCCGCCCGTCTACCCGATCATGCGGGAACACCTGAGGATCGGAAACCACGTCACCCTGATCTCGGGTTTCAGGAGCAAGGACCTCATGTTCTGGGGCCAGCCGGACGAGAGGGTGGGACGGCTCCAGGCCGAGTTCGGCGACCAACTCGAGGTCATCTACGCGACGAACGACGGGACCTTCGGCGTCAAGGGATTCGTCACGACCCCGCTGGAGACGCTGCTCGAGGCCAACAAGCGCGGGGAGGGGCGAAAGGTAGCCGAGGTCGTCGCGATCGGCCCGCCGCTCATGATGAGGGCGGTCGGCGACCTCACCAAGCCCTACGGGGTCCCCTGCGTCGCGAGCCTGAACTCGATCATGGTGGACGCCACCGGGATGTGCGGGGCCTGCATGGTCCCCGTCGTCATCGACGGGAAGCTCGTCCGCAAGCACGCCTGCATCGACGGCCCGGAGATCGATGCCCACACGATCGACTGGGACAAGTACCTCCCCCGCTTCAACCTGTTCAAGACGCAGGAGAAGGAGAGCATGGCCCGGCACGGGCTGGACTAGAGTTTGGAACCCGTCGTCATGGGACGCATACCGTAAAGGACGGATCGTTCATATTTGCGGCCACGTCCTCGGAAACGAGGGCGTTCACCTCCGCCGGAGTCGTGTTCTCGTCGATGTTGTAGCCGCGGCTTTCGAGGCACTCACGGAGTTCCGGGGTGTCCCAAGACTCAAACAACGCCTCAAGCGCGACGGGCTGCGACGAGTAGGCTGCGAGTGCGTAGGCGATGTTCTCGTTGTTGCAGGCGTCGAAGAGTTCGAGGGCGGCATCCTCCGACATCCCTTGTGGGGGGAAGGCGAGGTAGTCCGGTACTAAGATGCCGGAACCGGGGGCCAACTCTCTCGGGGGTTGGA
>CAYTLH010000064.1:0-4690 GCA_964438525.1 uncultured Demequinaceae bacterium
AGGGCGGCACCATGCTCGGTACGGCACGCTGTCACCCGAACAAGGAGCCGAGGGGCCTCGAGCGCGTCCGCGAGGTCGTCGAGGAGGAGAAACTCGACGCGATCATCTGCATCGGTGGCGACGGCACCCTCGAGGCCGCCGCCAAGGTTGGGGAGACGGGAATCCCGATCGTCGGCATCCCCAAGACGATCGACAACGACGTCGCGGGCACCGACGCCTCGATCGGCTTCGACACCGCCCTGATGATCGCCACCGAGGCGATCGATCGCCTGCACTCCACGGCCGAGTCCCACAACCGGGTCATGGTCGTCGAGGTCATGGGACGTCACTGCGGCTGGATCGCCGTCTGCGCAGGCATCGCGGGGGGCGCGGATATCATCCTCGCCCCCGAAGAGCCCTTCGACATCGACAAGGTCGCCAAGGCGATCCGCCATCGCCACCGCCACAACAGAGGATTCTCGATCGTCTCCGTCGCCGAGGGTGCGGTTCCGGCCAAGGGAACGTCCTGGGAGACCGGGGCCACGAAGAACGCCCAGGGGGATCCCATCGCGGGACAGATCGGGGCTCAGGTGAACCAGGCCATCGAGGAGAGGACGGGTTTCGCGAGCCGCCTGACCGTCCTCGGCTACGTCCAGCGCGGGGGCACCCCGACCGCTCGCGACCGGCTCCTCGCCACCCGGATGGGGGCCGCCGCCATCGATGCGGTGACCGAAGGCGTCTTCCAAAAGTTCGCGGCGCTCAAGGGGGAGAAGATCCGAATGGTCGACCTCGATAAGGCCGCCGGGAAGTCCAACAGGGTGCCTCAGGACATCCTCGACGTCATCAAGGGGCTGTAGGGGACGTTTCGTCGCCTTTGTGACAAGGCCCCCGAGGGGGTAGCATGGCGGGCGGCCCGGCTAGAGCCGTGTCGTGTCCATGTCCCTACGAATCATCCATCCATCGGAGCCCACTCCCACATGTCCCCGTCCGCCCCCAAGCCCACCACGATAACCGTCAACGACGTCGGCTCGAGTGAAGACTTCCTCGCCGCCGTCGACGCCACCATCAAGAACTTCAGCGACGGAGACCTCGTCTCCGGAACCGTCGTCAAGGTCGATCGAGACGAGGTTCTGCTCGACATCGGCTACAAGACCGAAGGCGTCATCCCCGCCAAGGAGCTTTCCATCCGCCACGACACCGACCCCGACGAGGTCGTCAGCGTCGGAGACACCATCGAGGCCCTTGTCCTCACCAAGGAGGACAAGGAGGGTCGCTTGATCCTCTCGAAGAAGCGTGCCCAGTACGAGCGCGCCTGGGGGTCCATCGAGGAGATCAAGGAGGCCGACGGGGTTGTCGAGGGCACCGTCATCGAGGTCGTCAAGGGCGGCCTCATCGTCGACATCGGACTCCGGGGATTCCTTCCCGCGTCCCTCGTGGAGATGCGACGGGTCCGCGATCTAGGCCCCTATATCGGGCAGCAGATCGAGGCCAAGATCATCGAACTCGACAAGAACCGCAACAACGTCGTCCTGTCTCGTCGGGCCTTCCTCGAGCAGACCCAGTCCGAGGTGCGGTCGTCGTTCCTCACGGCTCTGTCCCCCGGGCAGATCCGAAAGGGAACCGTCTCCTCGATCGTCAACTTCGGGGCCTTCGTGGACCTCGGAGGGGTCGATGGCCTCGTCCACGTCTCCGAACTCTCGTGGAAGCACATCGACCACCCGAGCGAGGTCGTTCAGGTGGGGCAAGAGGTCGAGGTGGAGATTCTCGAGATCGACATGGACCGAGAGAGGGTGTCGCTATCCCTCAAGGCCACCCAGGAGGACCCGTGGGCCGTATACGCCCGCACCCATGCGATCGGCCAGATCGTGCCCGGCAAGGTGACCAAGCTCGTCCCGTTCGGGGCGTTCGTTCGGGTCTTCGAAGGAATCGAAGGATTGGTCCATATTTCCGAACTTGCGGTCCGGCACGTGGAACTGCCCGAGCAGGTCGTGTCGCCCGACGAGGAAGTCTTCGTCAAGATCATCGACATCGACCTCGAACGCCGACGCATCTCCCTCAGCATCAAACAGGCCAACGAGGGCGTCGACCCCGACGGGGAGGATTTCGACCCCGCCCTGTACGGCATGTTGGCCGAGTACGACGACCAAGGGAACTACAAGTACCCCGAGGGCTTCGATCCCGAAACCCAGGAGTGGCGCGAAGGATTCGAAGACCAACGGGAGTCGTGGGAGGCCGATTACGCGCGGGCCCACGACCGATGGATCGCCCACAAGACTTTTGTGGCCAAACAGGAGGCCGCCGCCCAGGAGGCTGCCGCCACCGAACCGCCGCCGGCGCCCAGGAAGCGCAAGGCGCCGGCCGCCACCGAGGAGTCCCAGCCCGAGGGCGGAACCTTGGCGTCCGACGAGAGGCTCGCCGCCCTCAGGGAGAAGCTCACGGGGGAGTAATGGCTCGGGTGGGGCTGACGGGGGGTATCGCCTCAGGGAAGTCGACGGCCGCCCGCAGGCTCAAGAAGCTGGGCGCCTACGTCGTCGACCATGACAAGCTCGCACGCGAGGCAGTCAAGCCAGGATCGGCCGCCTTGGCGGATATCGCCCGCGAGTTCGGAGACGCGTTGATCGTGGACGACAAGCTCGATCGCGAGGCCCTAGCCGACCTCGTTTTCGGCGACCCCGTCGGGCTGGAGCGTCTCAACACCATCGTGCACCCGTACATCCACGCCCTCGCCCTCGCGGCCGATCGCAAGGCGCGGGAATCGGGCATCCGCGTCGTCGTCCACGTCGTCCCCCTCCTGATCGAGACGGGTCAGGGGGACCAGTTCGATCTCATCGCGACGGTGGCGGCGCCGAAGACCCTTCGGATCCGAAGGCTGATCGACAAGCGAGACATGACGAGGCGGCAGGCGGAGGCCCGGATCGCGTCCCAGGCAACCGACGAGGAGCGGGCCGCCCAGGCGGACATCGTCTTGGACGGGTCGAAGACGGTGGAGGCCCTCAACAAACAGGTCGATGAGTTCTGGAAGGAACACCTTCCCGTGTCGGACGGACGCACTAGCGTGAAGAAGTGACCCACGACCTCAGACGATCCGAAGCCCCCTTCACGGTCGTTTCGGATTTCCAGCCCGCCGGCGACCAGCCCAAGGCCATCGACGAGTTGGCCAAGCGCATCGAGGCGGGGGAGCGGGACGTCGTATTGCTGGGGGCGACGGGGACCGGCAAGTCCGCTACCGCGGCCTGGCTCATAGAACGGTTGCAAAGACCGGCGCTCGTCATGTCTCACAACAAGACCCTCGCGGCCCAACTCACGAACGAATTCCGCGAGTTGCTGCCCAACAACGCCGTCGAATACTTCGTCTCCTACTACGACTACTACCAGCCAGAGGCGTACGTCCCGCAGACGGACACCTATATCGAGAAGGACACGTCGATCAACCAGGAGGTCGAACGCCTCCGCTACTCGGCCACAAACTCCCTCCTCACCCGACGGGACGTCGTCGTCGTCGCGACGGTTTCCTGCATCTACGGGCTCGGCACGCCAGAGGAGTACATCAAGGGGATGGTCCTGCTCAAAGTCGGCCAGAAGGTTAAACGCAACGACCTCCTGAAGCGATTCGTCGACAACCAATACGCCAGGAACGACCTTGCTTTCACCCGGGGGACGTTCAGGGTCCGGGGGGACACCATCGAGATCATCCCGGTATACGAGGAATTCGCGATCCGCATCGAGATGTTCGGAGACGAGATCGAATCCCTCAGCACCCTCCACCCAGTCTCGGGAGACGTCCTCGGAACCCACCAGCAGGTGGCCGTGTTTCCCGCGTCTCACTACGTGGCGAGCCCGGAGAGGATGGGACGGGCGGTGACGGCGATCCAGAAGGAACTGGCCGACCGTCTGGCCGAGTTCGAGGGGCAGGAGAAGCTTCTCGAGGCGCAGCGCCTCAAGATGAGGACGACGTACGACCTCGAGATGTTGAGAAACGTCGGGATGTGTTCGGGGATCGAGAACTACTCGAGACACATCGAGGCCCGCGCCGCGGGTACCCCGCCCCACACCCTCCTTGACTACTTTCCCGAGGATTTTCTCCTCGTCATCGACGAGTCCCACGTGACCGTTCCCCAGATCGGGGCCATGTCCGCGGGGGACGCCTCCCGCAAACGCACCCTCATCGAGCACGGGTTCCGATTGCCCTCCGCCCTGGACAACAGACCACTGACCTGGGATGAATTCCTGGTTCGGACCGGGCAGACCGTGTATCTCTCCGCGACCCCCGGGCCGTACGAGCTCTCCAAGTCGGACGGAGTCGTCGAGCAGATCATCCGTCCCACGGGACTCGTCGACCCCAAGGTCGTCGTCAAGCCCACCACGGGGCAGATCGACGACCTCCTGGAGGAGATCACCAAGCGCACGGAAGCGGGGGAACGGGTCTTGGTGACCACCCTGACCAAGCGAATGGCGGAGGACCTGACGGACTTCCTTGCGGACAAAGGGGTGCGGGTCCAGTACCTCCACTCGGATGTCGACACCATCCGCAGGATCGAGCTTCTTCGTGAACTCAGGCAAGGGAATTTCGATGTCCTCGTCGGCATCAACCTCCTGAGGGAGGGGCTTGACCTGCCCGAGGTATCGCTCGTGTCGATCCTCGACGCCGACAAGGAGGGCTTCCTACGGTCCGGCACGTCCCTCATCCAGACGATCGGCCGGGCCGCCAGAA
>CAYTLH010000065.1:0-3051 GCA_964438525.1 uncultured Demequinaceae bacterium
CCTTCTACGTGATTGGCGCCTCGATCTCACGCATCGCCGTTCCGAAGCTTGGCTCAGACCGTCCGATTGTGTTTGCGCTGGTGGCTTACGCGGTCGCTTCCGTCATCTTCATCGTCCTGGATTTCATGACGACAATGAACACGCTCAGCGTGCTGCTGCCGATGAGCGTCTTCATATTCGGCACGGGCATGGTCAGCCCGGCCGCCAACACAGGCGCCATGACCCTGTTCAAGGGTGAGGCAGGCGCGGCAACGGCCTTGATCGGTGTCGCAATCGCCATCGGCGGCGCGATCTCCAGCGGTGCTCTGTCGGCCGTTCACATGACGCGCCTGCTGGAGGTCGGCACATACGTCGGCGCGAGCACGCTACTCTCTTTCGCGGTGTATATTGCTCTCTTGCGGCATGGGCGTGCAGAGGACGTCGGTCGGCACACTTGAAGATCTCGTCAGCATGTTGTCGCGCCGCTTCGCGGGAGTATGACATCGGACGCGACGAGATTTGTGAGCGGCTGCGCGTCCAGATAGCGTGCGAGGTTGTCCGCAAACAGACGGCCCGCCCGTTCTGTCAGTCTCGTTGTCGCGCTTCCCGAAAGGTGAGCCGTGATGATGGTGTTCGGCGCGCTCCAGATGCGCGCAGAGGGCGAGACTGGTTCGGGATCGGTCACATCGAGGTAGGCGCCGGCAATGCGATTGGATTCGAGAGCATCAACCAGCGCTTCTTGATTGATAAGCCCGCCGCGGGCGACGTTGATGATCCTCGCCGTCGCTCGCATGGCGGCCAGCTCGCTGCGGTCGATCGCAAAACGGGTATCGCCGGTCAGCGGAGCGCTGAGAATCACCCAATCGAATTCCGCAAGCCGCGCACGCCACGCGTCGGGCCCGATCACGTTCGGTTCATCGCCGGGGCGGCGGCGTACACCGGTGACGGTCACCTCGAGCGCGCGCAGTCGTGCTGCCAGGGCGGTGCCGATGCCACCGAGCCCGATGATCAAGGCGTGCGTGCCGGCGAGCTCCCCGAAGTTTGGCGGCTTTGTCAGCCACTCACGACGATCCTGGGCCCGGATATATTCGGGAAAGTTCTTCGCGAGGGCCAGCATACCAAGAATCGCAAACTCGGCGACCGGTATGGCGCTGAGGCCGGCCCCGTTGGTGAGGGAAATCCCGCGCCGGCTGATCGCCGCCACCGGGAAGGTTTCGATTCCCGCAGCATGGGTGGAGAGCCACCGCAGTTTGCCGGCGGCCGCCATCAGGCGGACGATCGCTTTGCTGTCTGCGAAGTCGATCCATGCGGCCTCGGCTTCATCCGATTTCGCGATCGCATCTTCGGGCGTGTCGTACCACACAACCTCGACCGCGCGTGGCAGGCGGGAAGCCCAATCGCCGCGATACCGCGCGGGAGCCAGCACCTTCACCCGGCTGTCACCAGCTTCGATCGCGGGTCGGGGCATTGCCTTCCGGCAACGCCGCCGTCGCCCAGGCCCGTTCGTCCTCCTGCGGCAGGACGCCGGGCGTGCGATACACCGCCTCGGGAATGAATGGATAGGTGCGCTCGATTTCGGAGGTGAGCACCACGCCGAAACCGGGCGCGGTCGGCGCTGCAAGGTGACCGCCGGTGATGGGCAGAGGCTCGACGTACATCGCCTCGCGGAGCTCGTAGTCGAGCATGGGGACCTCGGCCAGTCTGCCCCCTGCCGCCAGAGCAGCATGATAGTTGGCCATAAGGCTGGTCGGTCCTCCCCAAGCGTGGACCGCCGCAGTGCAGCCGTGCGCACGGGCGCAGCCGACGACCACCGCAAGGTCGGCAAGGCCCATAAGCGCGGCGTCCGGCTGAGCGATGTCGTAGACCCCGGTGGCGATCCGCTGGCACATCTCCTCTGCCGTCGTCAGCGTCTCGCCGCCGGCGATGCGGGTGACGCCGGCCCGGCGCAACTGGCGAAAACCGTCCAGGTCCATCGGCCCCACCGCCTCTTCGAGAAAAGCGATCCGCTCCGGCGTATGCCGGTGGACGGCCGCGACGAACGCAAGCGCTTCTGCCGCGCTCTGTGGCGGCTGTCCAAGGTTCTGGGACATATCGACACCGACGGTGAGGCCGTGACGTGCGCCCGCCTCGAGACCCCAGACCGTTCGTCCGACATCGGCGAGGCCACCGCGGACGCGTATCTTGAAGAGGCTCATGCCCATCGTCGCGGCGCGTTCGAACTCCGCTTCCATGGCGGCTGGAGTGCTGGAGTCGCCGCCGCTGGCGTAGAGAGGCAGTGACGCCGTCCGCGCGCCTCCCAACGCGATGTAGGCAGGCACACCCAGCCGCTTGGCGTTGACGTCCACCAGTGCGATCTCGAAGGCCGCCACGACATGACGAGCCGGCCCCTGCAGGCCCCAGTAGTCGATCGCCGATCGCAGCTCGCGCACGCGCGCGCCGACATCTGCCGGGTCCTTGCCAATCATCAGCGGCGCAAGGAAGGCCGCGATTTCCCGGAAAATCAATGGCGCGAAGACGGCGAGATAGCCCTCTCCGAGGCCTGTCGAGCCGTCCGACAGAGTGATCTCGATGATGCCGATCGAGCGATATCGCGACGCTGGAAAGAAGGCGCGCGTCTCACGGCTGTGCTCGTGTCCGTAGCGACCGCTGAGCAGAACCGTCCGTACATTCTCGATCACGTTCATCGCCATCGTCCTGCACTCAATAAAGGAGATGCCGGCCGGCATCGGCAATGATGTCTTGACCGGTGACGATGTCGTCCTTGATCAGGCCCACCACGGCCTGAGCAACGTCTTCCGGGCGCACCAGCCGCCCGAGCGGCATTCGCGCAATTTCAGAAGCGCTCCAGCTTGCAAAGTTGGCGCCCTGCTGGCCTCGGTGCCAGCGGCCGTCCACCGTCCCGGGCGAAACCGAGTTGACGCGCACTTCCGGCGCCAGCGCACGGGCAAGGCCACGGGTGAGCTGCAGCAATGCCGCCTTGCTTACTCCGTAGTGCAGCGATGACCCGACAGCGCGGTAGCCGGCTATCGATGTGAGGTTGATGATTGCGCCGTGTGCCCGGCGCAGCATCGG
>CAYTLH010000066.1:0-4029 GCA_964438525.1 uncultured Demequinaceae bacterium
GTGCGGCCCCCGCGGCTGGTCAGGATGCCCTGCGCGGCAAGCATGCCGTGGACGTCGTCGGGCTTGGTCTCGGGACGGACCATGATGACCTGCTTGCCGTCCTCCTTCGTCCAGCGCTCGGCCAGATCGGCGTCGAACGCAGCCACCCCAACCGCAGCCCCGGGGGAAACGTTGAGGCCGGTGGCGACTCGAGTGCCGTTGTCGACGGCCTCTTCCTTGGACTTGGGGGTGAACTGGGGGTGCAGGAAGAAGTCCAACTGGTCGGGCTGGACCCTCAGCACGGCCTCTTCGGCGGTGATCAGTCCCTCGTCGACCAGGTCGACCGCGATACGGACCGCCGCCTGGGCGGTGCGCTTGCCGTCACGCGTCTGCAGGAGCCACAGTTTGCCGCGCTCGATGGTGAACTCCATGTCCTGCATGTCGCGATAGTGCTGCTCGAGGTTCTTCGCGATCTCCGCGTACTCCTTGTACGACGTCGGCATGTCCTTCTTGAGGTCGTCCATCGTCTTGGTGACGCGGGTCCCGGCCACGACGTCCTCGCCCTGCGCGTTCGGAAGATAGTCGCCTTCGAGATGAGACTCGCCGGTGGTGGAACTCCGAGTCATGGCGACACCGGTGGCCGAGTCGTTGCCCATATTGCCGAACACCATCGTCTGGATGTTGACCGCGGTACCGAGGTTGTGAGGAATGTTCGCGGCGTTCCGATAGTCGACCGCACGCTTGCTCATCCACGACTTGAAAACCGCCTCGGTGGCGAGTTTCAGTTGCTCGTAAGGGTCCGTGGGGAAATCGATGCGGGCGTAGCGCTTGACGATCCCCTTGAAGGCATCGACGATCTCCATTAGATCTTCGGACGTCAAGTCGGCGTCGCTGTCGACGCCTCGCTTCTCGCGTTGGGCCTCGAGAATCTCCTCGAAGGGTTCGTCCCGGACTCCGAGCACAACCGAGCCGAACATCTGGACGAGCCGACGGTACGAGTCGAGGACGAAGCGCTTGTCTCCGATGAGTTTGATCATGCCCTCGACGACGTCGGGATTGAGGCCGACGTTGAGGACGGTGTCCATCATGCCGGGCATGGAGAATTTCGCGCCCGACCTCACCGACACCAGAAGCGGGTTGCTGGGGTCGCCGAACTTCTTGCCGGCCTTGGTTTCGACCTCCTTGAGGGCGTCGAGGACCTGGTCCCACAGCCCCGCGGGAAGCTTGTTGTTCTTCTCGTAGGCGTTGCACGCCTCGGTGGTGATCGTGAGCCCGGGCGGGACGGGGACCCCGATTCGGGTCATCTCGCCAAGGTTGGCGCCCTTACCGCCCAGCAGCCCGCGGACGCTCTCCCAATCGCCGCCGACATACTCCTGAGCCTGGTCGACCTGGCTGAAGAGGTACACCCAGCGCGTCGCCGATGCGGACGAGGCCTTGGATGCGGCCTTCTTGGTGCCGGTCGACTTCGCGCCGCCGGCGTCTTGTGTTGGAGCCATCATGGATCCTTCCCTACCCGTACTGGGTTCCATCCCTTTGAGTGGTGGCTTGTCGTATGACCGTAGAGGTCAGCCTGTTGCAGTGTAGCGGGAAGAACGAGTGGGTGAGTACCTAGGCCCGGGCCCCGCTCCCGACCTAGCCGACCGGCTGGCCCACCTGCCGGACGACGATGGAGTTGGTGGTCCCGGGCGTTCCGATCGGGGTACCGGACACGACGATGATCATGTCCCCCTCCTTGGCCGCCCCCAGGGAGAGGAAGCGCTCGTCCACGAGCTCGATCATCGATTTGACGTCGGGGACCTTGTCGATGAGTTCGGCCTGGATCCCCCACGAGAGGGCGAGCCTCGCACGGGTGCTCGGGACGGGCGTGAAGGCGTAGATGGGGATCTCGGACCTGAGCCGAGACATGCGCTGAGCGGAGTCGCCCGACTGCGTGAAGATGGCGATGGCCTTGACCTCGAGGCTCTCGGCGATCTTGACGACGGAGGCCGTGATCGCGCCGCCCTTGGTCTTGGGAAGCCACGTGTAGGGGGCGATCCTTCCATGACCCTTGTCCTCGGTGGTTTCGATGATGCGGGCCATCGTCTTGACCGTGATGATCGGGAACTCGCCTATCGCGGTCTCCCCCGACAGCATGACCGCATCCGCCCCGTCGAGGACGGCGTTGGCGCAGTCGGAGGTTTCCGCCCGAGTGGGCCTCGGGGAATGGGTCATGGATTCGAGGACCTGGGTGGCCACGATGACGGGCTTGGATTGAGAGCGGCAAAGGTCGATGGCGTGCTTCTGGAGCAAGGGAACCTCCTCGAGGGGCATCTCCACCCCGAGGTCTCCCCTGGCGATCATGATGCCGTCGAAGGCCTTGATGATCTTCGCGAGATTCTCCACTGCCTGGGGCTTCTCGATCTTGGCGATGACGGGGACCTTGCGGCCGACCTCCTTCATGACCTTCTTGACCTCCTTGTAGTCCTTGGCGGAACGCACGAAGGAGAGGGCGATGAAATCGGCCCCGAGTTTCAGGGCCCAACGAAGGTCCGTGGCGTCCTTCTCGGACAATGCGGGGACGGAGACCGCCACCCCCGGGAGGTTGATTCCCTTGTGGTCGGACACCGAACCCCCGACCTCGACTGTTGTCACGACATCCGTGTCCGTGACCTCGGTGATCCGGAGGGTAATCTTGCCGTCGTCCACGAGGAGGGGATCGCCGACGCGGGCGTCGCCGGCCAGGCCGGGGTAGGTCGTACCGCAGATGTCCTTGGTCCCCTCGACGTCGCGCGTCGTGATGGTGAAGGGATCTCCCTCCTCCAACTCGTGTGGACCGTCGGCGAATCGACCCAGTCGGATCTTGGGGCCTTGCAGGTCCACCAGGACGGCGACGTTCGCCCCGGCTTCCTCCGCGGCCTGACGCACGTTGGCGTAGGCCGTCTCGTGCTCTTTATGGGTTCCGTGGCTTCGGTTGATCCGGACGACGTCCATTCCGGCGTCGATCATCTTTCGGATCTGGCCGAGGGAAGACGTGGCGGGGCCGAGGGTACAGACAATCTTTGCGTCGGGCATATCTCCAACCTAGGACTACTACGCGCGGAGCGCGAGCGTCCGCGGTGTGATGGGAGCGGGGAGCTCCGTGCTCCCCATGAGGAAGGCATCGACCGCCGCAGCCGCTGCGCGGCCTTCGGCGATCGCCCACACCACGAGGGATTGGCCTCGGCCGGCGTCCCCGGCCACGAACACGCCCTCCGTGGAGGTGGCGAAACCATCGTCCCGTACGATTGCGCCCCGAGGCGTGACTTCGGTCCCAAGTTGTTCGGTGAGACTCGCCGTGTCGGGCCCCATGAAACCCATGGAGAGGAGGACGAGGTCCGCGGGGATCTCCTTCTCGGTGCCTTCCTGGCCCTCCGACTTGCCCTGGACGAGGCGGATGGCCTTGACGTCGGTGTCGCCGAGGAACTCGGTGGTCGCGGCGAGGTACTCGCGCGTGCCGCCCTCCTCGTGGCTCGTGGACACGTCGAACAGGCGCGGGTAGGTAGGCCACGGCTGGGATGGGTCACGGGAGTTGGGCGGCTTGGCCACGATCTCCAGGCTCGTGACGGAGGCCGCGCCCTGCCGAAGCGCGGTGCCGACGCAGTCCGAGCCGGTGTCACCTCCCCCGATGACGATGACGTTCTTGCCCTGAGCGGTGATCTGATCCTTCACCGTGTCCCCCGCGGATGCCCGGTTTGCCTGGGTGAGGTAGTCCATGGCGAAATGGATGCCCTCGAGTTCGCGACCCGGAACCTTCAGGTCCCGGGGGATGGTCGAACCGGTGGTGATGAGGACGGCGTCATACTGGGACTTCAGTTCGTCCCAGCCGAGGTCCTTCCCGACCTCCACACCCGTCCGGAACTGAGTTCCCTCCGCCTCCATCTGCTCGATCCGACGATCGACGTGGTGCTTCTCCATCTTGAAGTCGGGGATCCCGAATCTCAGGAGCCCGCCCAGGCGGTCGTCCCGCTCGAACACCTCGACGGTGTGGCCGGCCCGGGTCAACTGCTGCGCCGCCGCCAGCCCGGCGGGCCC
>CAYTLH010000067.1:0-3353 GCA_964438525.1 uncultured Demequinaceae bacterium
CGCGGCGATGACCGTCGTGAGTTCCAGCAATGTGCTCGAACGGGCCGAGGGCGAGGCGGTCGCCCCGGTCGAGGGATTGCCCCAGGTGACGCTCGCCGAGGATGGCATGCCGAGCATCGACTTCGAGGGGGCGGAGATGCCGGACGACCTCGTCATTCAGCCCCTCATCGTCGGTGCGGGGGCCCCGATCGAGGAGGGTCAGACCCTCGTCGCACACTACAAGGGGTGGCTCTGGGAGGGTGACTTCTTCGATTGCTCCTGGGCCAGGGGCACCCCGTCGAGTTTCTACTTCGCGGATGGATTCCTCATCGACGGATGGGTTCAGGGGCTCGCCGGCCAGCCCGTCGGCAGCCAGGTGCTCCTGATCATCCCGCCAGAGCTCGGCTACGGGGACGTCGACCAGGGCACGATCCCGGCCGGTTCGACCCTCGTCTTCGTGGTCGACATCCTCGCCGCGATCTAGGCGGTTTCGATCGGCCTATTCGGGGGTGTACGCCCACACGCGCACGTAGTCGATGCGGAAGTAATCGGGGAGGTCGGCGTCGTCGATCGGCCCGACGCCCCACTCGTCCGGGCCGACGCCGAAGTTCCCGATCTCATCGGTGATAAGGATGTAGTTGGGCACCTGGCAGACTCCGTCGACGTCGGTTCTCCACGTCTCGACCCCGTCGACGAAGAACACATACTCCTCCGGATACCAGTCGAGCCGGAAGGTGTGCCAGCCGTCGTCGTCGAGCCCCAGACCCTCGACGTGGTGGTACGCCGTCCCCCGGTCCTCGCCGTAGCCGTCCCAGTTGAGGGCGTGCTGGGCCCGGTCGACGAGCCAGGCCCGCTCGACGATGTCGATCTCGGATCCGTTGCGGCCTTCGTCTCCCGGGGTTCCCTGCGTGGTGTTCCACAGCCAGAATGCGGACCAGTGTCCTTGTTGGGTCGGGAACTGGACTCGGGCCTCGAAGCGTCCGTACGCCTGCTCGAACGTCGAGGCCTCGCCCCAAGAACCGGTCGTCACCGCACCCGTGGAGAAGCCGTACGCCTCGCGTTGGACGCGGATCACGAGGGCGCCGTCCTCGATGTAGACGTTCTCGGCCTTGTAGTTGCGCCGCCACGGCATGTCCGGCCAGTAGTGCTCTGGCTCGTCCGCGACCCGCCACACGGTCGTGTCGACGTCCGGACCGTCGAACTCGTCGGCGAAGGTCAGTTGGGTAAACGGTGGCTCGCCGGCGTAGATCTCGTCAAGGTCCTCACCCGAGCACCCGACGAGCGGCAAGGCGAGTCCGATTATGAGAACTGCGGTGACGGATATCCGAGTGGTCGGCACGCCCGGTTCAGCCCATGACGACGTCGAGGACGGCACCGTCGGTGAGGGCCTCGATCGGGACGAGTGCGCCGCGCCTACCGTCGTCGGAGAGATCGACGGTGTTGCCATCGACGGAAACGCCCTTGATGCCGGTCTCGACGTGGTCGGGGTTGGAGACCTTGACGGTCACGTTCATCCCGCGGAACCGGCGAGTCACCTCGAAGCCGTCCCACGCCTTCGGGAGGCACGGGTCGATCCGGAGCCCGGCGAGTTCGGGCCGGATGCCGAGGATGTGCTGGGTGACTCCGACGTATGACCAGGACGCGGTTCCGGTCAGCCACGGGTTGCGGGCTTGGCCGAAGCGCGGGGACTCGGGGCCATGGGTGAACTGGCAGTACACGTACGGCTCGACCTGGTGGATCTCCGCCTGGTCGTTGTACCTCGCCGGCAGGAACCCGCGGTAGTACTCGTACGCCCGGTCGCCCCGGCCGAGCACGCCCTCGGCGACGATCGTCCAGGAATTGGCGTGGCAGAAGATCCCGCCGTTCTCCTTGTGGCCGACGGGGAAGACGAGGAGGCTGAGCCCGACGCCGGGGACCTCGTGGGTGTGGGCCGGCGCGCACAGGGCGACGCCATGCTCGGTCGACAGCCGCTCGTGCACGGAGTCCATGGCTTTGGTCGCCCGCTTGTCGGGAACGGTGCGCGAGATCGCCGACCACACGTTGGGTTCGAGGTAGATCTTGCCCTCGTCGAGGGAATCCGAGCCGAGCTTCGCCCCGGTCGCGGAAATGCCGCGGATGTACCACCCGCCGTCCCACGCGTCCTCGAGCACCGGCTGGAGCCGCTCGAGCTGGGTCTTGGCCCATTCCGCGTCCTCCGTGTTCCCCTTCTGCTCGGCGAGCTCGGCGACGACCCGGAGCCCGTTCGCCATCAGGAACGTCGAGAACATCGACTCGCCCGTCGTGCCGAACTGGATAGTGTCGTTCCAGTCGGCCTGGAGCCCCTGGACGAGTCCGTTGCCTCCCAGGTGCTTGAGGCTGAACAGGAGCGCCTGCTTGAGGTGACCGAAGACCGTCGCCTCGCCGTGGTCGGCGTAGGGCAGGACGGTGTCGAGGTAGCTCAGGTCGCCCGTCTCGTACACGAAGTTCGCGACCGTGATCGGCAGCCACAGCGGATCGTCCGAGCGGTACTTCTCGAGCGTCGGGGTCTCCTCGTGCCCGGGATTGTGGGTCAGCGGCAGGACCAACGGCATGGCGCCGCCCTCCTCCGTCTGGCCCGTGAGGATGAGGTTGAGGCGCTCGCGGACGGCCTCCGGGATGGCGTGCGTGACGGCGAGCATGTCCTGGACGGTGTCGCGGTAGCCGAGCCCGTCGCGGCCGCCGGCCTCGATGAGGCTGACCCCGCGCGACCAGTTGAACGTCATGTGGGTCTGGTAGGCGTGCCAGACGTTGATCATGGAGTTCATCTCGGCATCGGGCGTGGCGACCTGGAACGGGGCCAGGGCGTCGCGCCACTCGGCCTTGATCTTGTCGAGTTCGGCCTCGACCCGCTCGGGGGTGCCGAACTCGGCGATGGTCTCCCGGGCGGGCCTGAGGGTGTCCTCCTGGCGGGTCCATTCCTCGTCCGGGTGGCCGATGCCGAGCATGAAGATGAGCTGCTTGGTCTCGCCGGGGGCAAGGTCGAGGCGGGCGTGGAGGGAGGCGCACGAGTTGTCGCCGATGGTCTGGGAGCCCGAACACTCGCCCTTCTCCACGGCCAGGGGCCGGGACTGGGTGCGGTAGGGGCCGAGGAAGAGGTCGCGGTCGGTATCGAAGGACGCGACGGGCTGGCCGACGAGGGTGAACCACAGCGAGGCGATCGCCGACCGGGTCGAGTTCCACCGATGGATCACCCCGTCCTCATACGTCGCGTGGACGATGTACTGGGAGTACTGGAGGTTCTCCAGGTCCTGCTTGTAGTTCCACTCGTTCGCGAGTTCCGCATACGAGAAAGCGCTGATCTTTCGGGGTTTGTCCGTCGTGTTGGCGACCTTGACGCTCCAGTATTCGAAGGCCTG
>CAYTLH010000068.1:0-12631 GCA_964438525.1 uncultured Demequinaceae bacterium
CCGGGCTTAGATAGGGTGTGAAGCCACTGGCGGGAAGGAGCGGTCATGGAGATCGAGGGCGACCTCTTCGGGTCGACCTTCCGCAGTTCCCCCATCGGGATGGCCGTCCTCGACGAGGTGGGGCACTACGTCGAGGTCAACCGCGCCTTCGCGTCGATTCTCGGGCGGGAACCGGAGGACGTCGCCTCGCGCAATTTCGTCGAATTCACCCACCCCTCGGACCTGCCCCGCGACATCGAACTCCTGAGCCAACTCGCCCGAGACGACGTCCCCTTCTACCAGACCCGAAAGCGCTACCTCACCAAGGATGGCGACACCCGGTGGGTCCGGATGACCGTCACCAGGATCGACGACTCCGTCCGTACGGAAACCCACCATTTCATCGCCCAGGTCGAGGACATCACCGAAGTCGTCCGAGCCCGAGACCAGCTCGAACGGCGGGCCTATTATGACGGGCTGACCGGATTGGCCAACCGAACCATGCTCATGGAGCGCCTCACCCAAGCGGTCAGCGACCATTCGAACAAGCCGACGACGGTTGCCCTCATCTTCTTCGACCTTGACGATTTCAAGCAGGTCAACGACTCCCTCGGACACGCCGCCGGCGACCGCCTCTTGGTCGTCACGGCCCAACGCATCCAATCCGCCGTCCGACGAGGGGATACCGTCGCCCGGCTCGGCGGCGACGAATTCGTCGTCCTCCTCGAAGACGTCCGCTCCGCCGAGGACGCCGAATCCCTGGCCTCGATCATCACCCGGACCGCCCAGGCCCCGGTGACGATCGCCAATCACGAAATCGTCCCGACCGTGAGCGCCGGGGTGGCCGTCGCGGAACCTGGCACCGGCCCGGAACAACTCCTCCACGACGCGGATACGGCGATGTACGCCGCCAAGGGTTCCGGGCGCGCGACTCTCAAGGTGTACGACGCCACCTTGAGGGAGGCGGCCGTCGCCAAGATGGAAATCGAGGAAGACTTGAGGAAGGCCCTCCGCGTGGGGGGGATCGCCGTCCATTACCAGCCGGTTGTGGACCTCAAGACCGGGAAGCCCATCGCGTACGAGGCCCTGGTCCGGTGGAGCCACCCCCGTCGGGGAATCCTCCTGCCCGAGGAATTCATCGCCGTCGCGGAACGGGCCAACCTCGTCGTGCCGATCGGCTCCCTTGTCATCCACGAGGCCTGCGCCTTCCTAGCCCGGAACCCCGAGTTCGAGGGGCAGGCGCACGTCAACGCCTCCCCCGAACAGCTGGGCGAAGCCACCCTAGCCCGCACCCTTGAGGAGGCCCTCGTTCAACACGGGGTGGACCCCGAGAGGCTCGCCATCGACGTGACGGAGGCCGGATTCATCGAGGCCACACCCCTGATCGAGGCGGACCTCAGACGGATCTCCGGCATCGGCGTCAGAGTGTTCATCGACGACTTCGGCACGGGTCGGGGATCCCTCTCGACTCTCCTGGACAAGGCCGTCTCCGGGGTCAAGCTGGCCGAGAGGTTCGCCCGGCGCTTGGGGGATCGCGGGGCGGGCGACAAGATCAGCAAGGGGATCGCCTCGATGGTCCGGGACGTCGGGTTGGTCTCCGTGGTCAAGGGAATCGAGACGGAGGACCAAGCGCGGCTCGCCTTGAACCACGGGTGGCAGGCCGCCCAGGGCTTCCTCTTCGGTCACCCCCTCGACGAGGACGAACTCGGCCTTCCCCGGGCAGAGGCGGCCCTCACCGCCTCCGGCCGGACTCGCCCGACCCGGGCCTCCGGTTCGTCAGGCTCGTCCCGCCGCGTTCAAGCTCCGCCCAAGCGACGATCCAAAGACTCGTGACCCGGTGGTCCAGGCGGGGACGAAGTCCGGCTAGGGTATGAGTCGCGTGGGGCCGAAAGGAGACGGCATGACACCCGGAGACGAGTTCTTCCGGTCCGCCTTCCAGGCCTCGCCCATCGGTATGGCCGTCCTGGACGCCTCCGGCACGTTTCTCGACGTCAACCCGACCTTCGCCCACCTCCTCGGACGGGACGTATCCGAGATCATCGGCCAACCGTTCACGACATTCACCCACCCCGACGACCTCCCCCGGGATGAGGACTTGTTCTTCCAGGTCGCCTCCGGGGCGTTGCCCCGCTACCAGGTCCTCAAGCGATACGTCGACGACCGGGGGGAGACCATCTGGACCCGCGTGACCGTCAGCGAGGTCCGCTCTTCGGACCGGAAGGCGTCCCGCCGATTCGTGACGCAGGTCGAAGACATCACGGAGTTCCACCGGAGCAAGGACCTCCTGGAACGACGCACCCTGTACGACCAGTTGACCGGCCTGCCCAACGCCATCCTCCTGATCGACAGGCTCGACCACGCCCTCCAAAGCCATGCGGAGAGGGCGACGACCGTCGGGGTCCTCGTCTGCGATGTCGACCACTTCAGCATCGTCAACGACTCCCTCGGTCACCAGGCCGGCAACACCCTCCTCGGCGTCGTGGCCCAACGGATCCAGGCCGCGATCCGATCGGGGGATACGGTCGCCCGCCACAACGCCGACGAGTTCATCGTCGTCCTCGAGGACCTGGTCGACGGCGATGAGGCCCGTGCCATCGCCGAAGCCATCGCCGAAGCCGTTCACGCCCCCGTCACCCTGGCCGGCCACGAGGTCGTCCCGACGATCACCATCGGCGTCTCCCTCGCCGAGGACGGGGCGACGGCCGAGGCCCTCGTCAGGAACGCGGACACCGCCATGTTCGCCGCCAAGGACACCGGCCGAGCCCGGATCGAGATGTTCCGCCCGGACCTCAGGAGGGTTGCGCTCGATCAACTCGCCGTCGGGGCCGAGCTTCGGGCCGCGGTCCGAGAGGGAAGCCTCGTCGTGCACTACCAACCGATCGTCGACCTCGCGACGCGGAACACCGTCGCCCACGAGGCTCTGGTCCGGTGGGAGCACCCCGCCCGCGGCCTCCTGCTTCCGGACGAGTTCATCGAGATCTCGGAAAAGGCGGACCTCGTCGCCTCCCTGGGCTCTTACGTTCTTGAGGAGGCCTGCGAATTCGCCGCCCAGCACCCGGATCGAGGCCGAGTCTTCGTCAACGTCTCCACCCGGCAAATCGGCTCGGCGAACCTCGCCCGCGAGGTCAAGGCCGCCCTCGCCGGAAGCGGCATTGACCCCGACCGACTCTGCCTGGAGATCACCGAGACCGGCATGCTCCTCGCGACCGAGGCCTCCCGCCTCGACTTGGAAAACGTCGCCGCCCTCGGGGTGACCCTAGTCCTCGACGACTTCGGGCAGGGGTACTCGGCCCTTTCGGCGGTGCTCCACAACCCCATCACCGGGCTGAAACTCTCCAAGGAATACACCGACCGGCTCGGCGACCCCTCGGGGGACCGGGTGTCGTCAGCCATCGCCATGCTGACGACGGGCCTCGACATCATGGGGATCATCGAGGGCATCGAAACCGAGGAGCAACACGCTGCGGCGGTCCGGCAGGGATGGACGTTCGGCCAAGGATACCTATACGGGCGCCCGATGCCCGAGGAAGAGCTCCCCCCCGGGCCGTCCAGGCCCCGCCTGTCCGGGACGCCCGGACCCCCCGCCTCGCCCAACCCTTCGGCCAAGAAGAAGAAAGGACGCTGATGCGCCTCACGTCGATGCTGGCCAAAGCCTTGCACCTGCCCAAGGCCCGAACCTCCCCACGCCGTGGCGGCTACCCGGGAGACTTCACCGGCGAGGTGGAGTTCCGATATCGGCCCGACCTCGACGGCGAGCCCGATCCGGGCGAGATCGTGTGGACCTGGGTGCCCTACGAAGAGAACCCCAAGAAGGGGAAAGACCGTCCCGTGATCATCATCGGACGCGACAACCCCTGGCTCCTGTGCCTGGCCCTGTCGAGCAAGGATCACGACCGGGACGCCGCGGACGAGGCGCGGTTCGGCCGGCACTGGATGGACATCGGCCGGGGGGACTGGGACACGAGGCACCGCCCGAGCGAGGTCCGTCTCGACCGAATCATCCGGGTCCACCCCGGCGCCGTCAGGCGCGAAGGGTCGATCCTGGACCGCCGCCGCTTCGACAAGGTCGAGCAGGCGGTCAAGGAACTCAAGGGCTGGTAGCATGGATGGTCGCGCTCGCCGGGGCGCATCCCCAACAAACTGAGGATCCTGTGGCAAACATCAAGTCGAACATCAAACGGATCGGGACGAACGAGAAGGCCCGAACCCGAAACGTCGCCGTGAAGTCGGAACTCAAGACGTGCGTCCGGCGCGTCCGCGAAGCCATCACGGTTGGCGACAAGGCCGCCGCCGAGGCCGCGCTGAAGGTCGCCTCTACGAAGCTGGATAAAGCCGTGAGCAAAGGTGTCATCCACGAGAACCAAGCCGCGAATCGCAAATCCGCTCTCGCGAAGAAGGTCGCGGCCCTCTAGTTGCGGCGTGGCGTTTCGGGCTGTATCGCTCGCATTGTCGCTAAGGTCGTGAACGTGAACGACCATCCCGTGCCCATGCCACGGGTATGGCACCTTCCCCAAGTCCCCCGATCGTCGGACCCGTCGCCGCGTCCCGTCGTCGTCGGCCGCCAGGCGATCTTCGACCGCGAACGGTCCGTCTTCGGGCACGAGCTCCTTTTCCGCGCCCCTGGCCGCCTCAACCTGAGAATCGACCTCTGGAACTCCTGGCAGCAGGATCGCGCCACCGAGCACGTCCTCGCTGCTGCGTTTCTCCACGGCGAGGACATCACCGACAACCTGCCCTCCTTCGTCAACTTCACCCGGACCTACCTTCTGGACCCGTCCCGCCACCTCGAGTCGCCGAGCAAGATCGTCATCGAGGTCGTGGAGTCGGCCCACGCGGACCGATCGCTCCACGACAGGCTCGCCGACCTCAAGTCGGCGGGGTACCGAATCGCCATCGATGACTTCGTCGGTACGACGAGCCAACGAGACCTCCTCGAATTGGCCGACTTCGTCAAGCTCGACATGAGGGACCTGGGCATTCGCGGTCCGGGGTTAATTGACGCGGCCAGAGCGCCGCACGCCCAACTCATCGCGGAGCGCGTCGAAACGGAAGACGCGCTCCACGAATGCCTGGACTCCGGCTTTGATCTGTTCCAAGGCCACTACTTCGAGGCGGCGCAGGTCATCGAGCGGGAGCCTCTTCCCACTGTCTAGGAGCCCGGTCTACCGCGAGGCTAGGCCCGCCACGGTCCGAACCGCCTTCTCGACCGAGTATCGGGGATCCCGCCCCGCCCCCTTCACCTGGGCATCGGCCTGGGCCACGGCCTCGATCGCCCGAGCCAGGCCCTCCGCCTCCCAGTGGCGGAGGTCCCTCCTCGCCCGGTCGACCTGCCATGGGGCGAGGCCCATCTCCTTGGGGCCGAGACCCCGGCCTCGGGAGGCTCCGACGACCGCGAGGGTCCTGAGTTTGGAGGCGAGGGCGGCGACGAGGGGGACCGGATCCGTTCCCGTGTCCAGGGCATGCCTCAGAAGGGTCAGGGCCTGGGAGGCCTTCCCGACGATCGCGGCGTCGGCGACGGCGAATCCCGTCGCATTCACCCTCGTTCCGTAGTATGTCGTGACGGACTCCTCTGTGATGGGGCCCGACACGTCGGTGAGAAGTTGCTGGCAGGCTCCGGCCAGCTCGGAGACGTCGCCACCGATGGAATCTACGAGGGCGCGGATCGCTTGGGGTTTCGCCTCCCGTCCCGCGCGGGCGAACTCGCCCTCGACGAACTCGACCAACTCGGAATCGCGTTTGACGGCGGGGCAACGGTATTCCGAGGCACCCGCCCCCCTCCAGGCCTCGAGCGCCCGCTTGCCTCGGACCACGCCGCTGTGCCTCATGACGATGGTCACCTCGGGATCCGGGTTCGAGGCATAGGCCACCGCTTCCTCGAGGAAGTCGTCGGTCATCGCCTCCCCCTCCTCGACGACGACGACCCCGGGCTCGGCGAAAAGCGACGGGCTGGTCGCCGCCCGTAGCCCACCCCGGACGTAGCCGGGTGCGGACACCGTCGTGACCGAAACCGCCCCCTCCCTGTCCCTGACGGCGGCGATGATCGCCCCGACGGCCCTGAGGGAGAGGAGCTCCTCGGGCCCGATGACGAGCACGAGGGGCGCCGGGGCGGCCTCCGCCCAGGTCTTAGCCATTCGATTCAGCCGTCCGATCGCGAGCCATGCGACTAGCCTCCCACGCCGAGAGGACAACCGGCGGTCACCACGAGCCCGTCGCGCCAAGACACGTCAACGTCCCCACACTCGTCCGTTCTGAAGATGGGGGCTCCGGGAAAGGCGGCCAAGGTCGAGGCTGCGGGGTGACCGTAGGGGTTGTCCCGCCCAACGCTGACGACGGCGAGGGCCACGACGAGCGAATCGATGAGCCCCGGATCCTGGTCGGACGATCCATGGTGGGCGACCTTGAGCACGTCCACCGGAGACGGCCCGAGGTCACGGGCCAGGGCCGCCTGGCCCCCGCTTCCCAGATCCCCCAGGGAAAGGAGGCTGATACCCCTCGACTCCGCCCACACGACAAGCGACGCATCGTTGACCTCGGAGTCGGTTCGGGCCGTGGGGTCACCCATGTGCCAGACGGTGAGCCGAACCTCCCCGGCGGTGACGCTCGTCCCCGACGCCGGAACCTCGACAGGAATCCCCGCGGCCTCCACGACTGCCCTTTCCGGCGATCGCCACCCGGGCTCGGACACCCAGGCCTCTCCCACCTCCGTCCGGGCCGCGACCCACTCGAGGCCCCCGTCATGGTCGGAGTGAGGGTGGGTGATGACGATGAGGGGGATCGAAGAGACCCCGTGCCGGCTCAGGCAAGACCGTGCGGCCTCGCCGTCCGGACCGGTGTCGATGACGACGGCGCTCGCCGGCCCCGCGCGGATGAGGATCATGTCCCCTTGTCCGACGTCGCACACGGCGACCGCCCAATCCTCCGGGGCCCTGGCCGTGGCCTCCTCGAGCACGGCTTGCATGGGCGGCGTCGCCGCTACCGCCGACAGGACCGCGATGATGGCCGCGACCCTGGCCCACCCCGACACCCTTGCCATCGTGGCGGCGATCAATGAGGCCGACACCGCCCCGGCGAGGACGGCGCCCACGGCCCCGTCCGGCCAGGGGATCCAGTTTCCGGGAAGGGTCGCGGCCACGTGAGCGGCCCAAGCGACGGGCCGCGCCGCCTGCCCAGCCACCCAGGCGCAGGCGATGCCGGCCGGGGCGCATAACGGATAGACGATGACGGACATGAGCCCGAGAAGAGTCACCAATGCGGCGAACGGCAGGGCGACGAGGTTGGCGAGCACCGAATACGAACCGAGCCCCGACGTGAACGACACGAGGATCGGGGCGCACACGACCTGGGCCGCGACCGGGACGGCGAGGGCCCGAGCCAGGAGCCCCGGCATGATCCGGGCCAGGGCTGCCGCCAATTGAGGCGACCACAGCACGATTCCGGCCGTCGCCGCGACGGATAGGGCGAACCCGTAGGAGAGGGACAGGAAGGGGTCGATGAGGAGCAGGCCGGCAACGGCCGTGGAGAGGGCGGGGAGCGCCTGGCCCGGCCGCCCCCACCATAGGGCGAGGGCCGCTACCCCGCCCATCCATGCCGCCCTCACCACGCTGGGTTCGGGATGGACGAGCGACGTGAACCCAAGGATCGCCGGCACGAGAACGGCCGCTTGGAGTCGACGACCCCACCGGAGAGCGCGAAGGATCTTCACCAGGATGATGGCGAGGATGGCGAACTGGGCCCCGGAGACGGCCGTGAGGTGGGTGAGGCCGGCGATCCTCATCTCCTCGCGCTGGATGGGGGGCATGCCGCTCGTGTCGCCGATCGTCATGCCGACGACCAGCCCGCGCAGATTATTCGGAAGGCCCGACGACGCCTCCCCCAATCCCCCCCTCAGCGCGGCGACGAGTCCGCCCGCCCCGTCGGCGGGGACCGCGTCCTCAAGCCGGGCCTCCCAGGCCACCGCCGTCGTCGACCCTGGCCGGGTCTCATCCAGACGGAGTCTTCCCCGGACCCGATCCCCCCTCCCAACCTCGCCCCACGACCCCGTCCCGACGACGGTCACGACCGCATCCGCCGTGCCCTCCCCGCGCCCGTCGAGCGACGTGACCCGGACGTCCACGCTCCATCGAGGAATCATCCGGGAGAACGGGGACGGCTCCACCGGCCGGGGATCCCCCACGACGACACCGACGAAGGCCGCCTCCTCCCCCGAGGCGAGGGCCTCCCCCACCCCTCCGGCGAGCCGGTCCTCCACACGAAGGAAGGTGACGGCGGAAGCGACGACGAAGGCGAGGAGCGCCAGGGGTACGGTCCCACCCACACGACGGGGGCGGCGGGAGAGGAGGCTCCCGGAGAGAAAACTCCCAAGGAGAACAATAAGAAGAACCCCCACACCGACGACGACGGCCGTCCGGGCAGACACGAGGCCCCCCGCCACAACGGCCGACGCCGCATAGCAGGCGAGCGCCGTCGGAACCAGCCGGGCGTCGGTTCGGGGCTTCACACGGTCGCCAAGGCTCCGATGTCGGCCACAACCGCCTCCCCTACCCCCGGGACCCGAGCGAGGTCGTCGAGGGTGGCGAAGGGGCCGTTCCTGTCCCGGTCGGAGACGATGCGATCCGCGAGCACGGGTCCGATGCCCGGAAGGCCTTCGAGCTCCGCGCTCGAGGCCCGGTTGAGGTTCACCTTCCCCGTACCCTCCTCTCCGAGAAGGGGCACGTACACCTGCTCGCCGTCCCGTACGGGCCTGGCAAGGTTGACGGCAGACTCGTCCGCCCCCTCGGCGAGCCCGCCGGCGGCCTCGATGGCGTCCGCCACGCGGGCCCCGGCCTCGAGCGAGACGACCCCCGGGTTCGAAACCGCGCCCGTCACATGGACGGTCGCGCTGCCCCCGAGGTCACCGCCCGGCCCGTCGTGGACGACGGTGACCACCGGAACGGGCTCCCCCGAGGACCCGCGATACATCAAGACCCACACCAGGACGAGGACGAGAATCCCCGCGAGAACCAATGTGGGCTTCCTTTCGAGCTGGAACCGAACCCCCTTCGGCTCCGCGACCGGGGATTCGGCCGCGGCTCGGTAAGCGCGAGCCGCCACCTGGGCGAGGCCGTCCTTGAGGCGGGCCCGGACGTCCTCGGCATCGGTCACGGACCGATGCTAGGACCCACGATCGAAGAGACGACCGGACCGGCCGGGGCGGACGACGGCGCCCACCCGGATCCACCCTGAGGACATCACCCCTGAAACCATCCGGGGTCCCGGCCGACTACGCCCATCCCCGCCCGGCTACGTGAACTCCTTGGGTAGATCGGCCGCGCTGACCGCGAACGAACCCGGCCCCCCGTGGACCGCGAGCGCCGCGGACAGCGACGTCCCGAGCGTCACCACGAGCCGCGAGTTCCGGGCCCTGAGCCAATCGGCCACGTTGTCGACATACCACGGGATTCTCAACCCCGTCACGGCCACCCCCGGCCGGGACAGGTGGGCCAACTTCTCTTCGATCTCCTGGACCACCCGCTCCCTGGCCCGATCCGTCGTGCGGACGCGTTCCAGAACCTCGACCTCCCCGTTCACCATGCCGAGGATCGGGCGGATGTGGAGGGCCTCGCCGAGAGTCGCCGCCACCCGGGGCACCCGTCCGCCCCGCTTGAGGTACTCGAGGGAATCGACGGTGAAGAACGTGGAGCTCGACTCCGCCACCCTTTTCGCCTCATGCGCCACATCGGCGAGAGACGCGCCCCGACGCGCCAGCGCGGCGGCGGCGAGGGCGGCGTACCCCAACCCCATGACCAGCGTCCGGCTGTCCACGACCTCGACCGGGATCGGGGATTTCTTGGCGGCGAGAAGGGCGGTGTTGACGGTCCCCGAAATCTCGCCCGATATGTGGATGGAGAGGACCTCCTTCGCCCCGGCGTCCGCCGCGTTCCGGTACACCTCGGCGAGCGTCCCGGCTGACGGCTGGGACGTGGTGACCGACTGTCCCCTCTCCATCGCCTGAAGCACATCCTCGGACGTCACCCCCGTGCCCTCGGGCGTCGGCTCGCCATCGATGATGACGTCGAGGGGAACGACGTCGAGGCCCCACTTCACGACCAGGGCCTCGGGTATCGACGCGGAAGAATCGACGACGACGAGGCACCTTTGTCTCATATATCCAGGGTAGCGCCCGGACAACCCGGACGGGCGGACCGAGGCGAAGGGATGGCCGGAGCGGGGACGTCCCGCCCTAGACGACGACGTTCACGAGCGTCGGCGGTCGGACGATGACCTTGACCACCTTGCCGTCGCCGACGGTCCGAACGACCCCGGGGGCGGCGAGTGCCATTTCTTTCAATGCATCTTCGGAGATGTCGGGGGAGACCTCGAGCCGATCCCGGACCTTCCCCTGGACCTGGACGACACATGTGACGGTCTCCTGAACAAGGAGGGCTTCGTCGACGACCGGCCAACCCGCCCGGGCGACGTTCGAGTGCCCAAGCACCGACCACATCTCCTCGGCGACGTATGGGGTGACGAGGGACAGAAGGATGGCGACGGCCTCGACGGCCTCTCGGACCGCTGGATCCCGGGGGCCGGGGCCGGTGTCGATGGCCTTGCGGGCGGCGTTGACGAGTTCCATGACCCGCGCGACGGCGACGTTGAACCGGAACCCCTCGACGAGTTGTGACACCTCGTGGACGGCGCGGTGGGTGGCCGCCCGGAGGGCGGGGTCTCCGTCACCCTCGGCACCGCCCGGCTCGGATGCGACATCCTGGGCGAGTCGGAGGGCCCGAGCAAGGAACTTCACGGATCCCGCGGGCGACACATCCGCCCAGTCGATGTCGTCCTCCGGGGGCCCGGCGAACACCATGGTCAGCCTCACCGCGTCGACGCCGAAATCGTTGAGCTGATCGGACAGCCTCACGAGGTTGCCCCGGGACTTGGACATCGCCGAGCCCTCCATGACGACCATCCCCTGGTTGAGGAGGCGGGTGAAGGGTTCCTCGTAGTCGATCAGGCCGAGGTCGTGCAGGACCTTGGTGAAGAATCGGGCGTACAGGAGGTGGAGGATCGCGTGGGTGACGCCCCCGACATACTGGTCGACGGGGGTCCAGCGCCGGGCCTCGTCCGCATCGAAGGGGGCGTCGTCGAGGGCGGGCGAAAGGTAGCGGAGGAAGTACCAGGACGAGTCCACGAACGTGTCCATGGTGTCCGTGTCCCGCCGGGCGGGCTTATCGCATTTAGGGCAGGTCGTCGTAAGCCAGTCCTCGGCGGAGCCGAGGGGGGACGTCCCCTTGGGGGCGAGATCTAGGCCCTCGCTCGAGGGAAGGACGACGGGCAGCTGATCGGCCGGGACGGGGACCTCGCCGCATTCTTCGCAGTGGACGATGGGGATCGGGGTGCCCCAATACCGCTGCCGGGAAATCAGCCAGTCGCGGAGCCGGTAATTCTTGGCGGCCCTCCCTTTGCCGTCCTTCTCGAGGATCTCGGTGATGCGGGCGATGGCGTCGTCCTTGTCGAGCCCGTCGATGGGGCCGGAGTTCACGAGCGTGCCGTCACCGGTGGTCGCGACTCCGGAGGCGGCGGGATCGGGCAGGGGTCGGCCGTCCCCGTCCAGACAGTCGAGCACGACGCGGATGGGGAGGTCCATCGCGAGGGCGAAGTCGAGGTCGCGCTGGTCGTGGGCGGGGACGGCCATGATCGCCCCGTGCCCGTAATCGGCCAACACGTAATCGGAGGCCCAGATGGGGAGCCTCTCCCCGTTAACCGGGTTGACGGCATAGCGCTCCAGGAAAACCCCGCTCTTCTCCCGTTCGGCGGAGAGCCGCTCGACCTCCGTCGTCACCTTGACCCGCTCCACGTATTCCTCGAAGGCCGCCCTCGTCTCGTCGCCGGCCCCCTCGGCTAGTTCGGCGGCGAGGTCGCTGTCGGCGGCGACGACCATGAAGGTCGCCCCGAAGAGCGTGTCCGGACGGGTGGTGTAGACGGTGACGGGGTCCGTCCGTCCCTCGATGTCGAATTCGACGTCCGCGCCGTAGGAACGCCCGATCCAGTTCCGCTGCATGGAGAGGACCCTGTCGGGCCACCGGCCCTCGAGCGTATCGAGGTCGTCGAGAAGCCGGTCGGCGTAATCCGTGACCTTGAAATACCACTGGGTCAGCTTCTTCTTCACCACCTGGGTATCGCACCGCTCGCACAAGCCGCCCACCACCTGCTCGTTCGCGAGGACGGTTTGGCAGGAGGGACACCAATTGACCATGGAAGGCTTGCGGTAAGCGAGTCCGCGCTCGAACATCCGGGTGAAGAACCACTGGTTCCAGCGGTAGTACTCCGGACGGTGGGTGGCGAGGACCCGATCCCAGTCGAACGAGCACGCGTACCGCTCCATGGAGTCGCGCTGCTGGGCGATGTTGTCCTCAGTCCAGGCCCTGGGGTCGACGCGATTCCTGATGGCCGCGTTCTCGGCCGGCAGCCCGAAGGAGTCCCACCCGATGGGATGGAGGACGTTGTAGCCACACTGCACCCAGTAGCGGGCGAGGACGTCTCCGAGGGCATAGGCCTCGGCGTGGCCCATGTGGAGATCCCCAGACGGATAGGGGAACATATCCAGCACGTACTTGGTCGGACGATCATCGTCCGGCTCCCCGCTGCGGAAGGGTTGGGTCTCCTTCCATATGGG
>CAYTLH010000069.1:0-7313 GCA_964438525.1 uncultured Demequinaceae bacterium
CGACATCGCCGAGTCTCGCCGCTCGACCATCATCGCTAAAGGAGAGGCTGTTCTCGCCGCACGTAGCGCTAATCCGGACGCATCTCTCTCTGACCTGTATAACGCCCCCGCCATGCCGACTGATCTACTGACCGCACATCGTGAACTCGACCGCGCGGTTGATACAGCACTAGGCTTCCGGAAATCTCCCACGGATGATGAACGTCTTGCACGTCTCTTCGATCTCTACGCACAGATGACGGGGGCTGCCGTATAGCCCTTCCCTCGCAGTATTCCGCTACATGGAATAGCTTTGGCCAACTAGTTGACGTGATTGGCCAAGTAGTGGCCAACTAGTTTGACGTTTGGCCAACTCGGATGGCGCCCTACAACACCTACAGATCGGGTGCCATATCGGTGAAGTGGGCGTAGTCCTTCTTGAAGGCCACGGCGAGCGTGTCGGTCGGGCCGTTGCGGTGCTTGGCGACGATGAAGTCCGCCTCACCCGGCCGGGCATCCCGGTCGTAGGCGTCCTCCCGGTGGAGGAGGATCACGAGGTCGGCGTCCTGCTCGATCGAGCCCGATTCGCGCATGTCCGAAAGCATCGGCCGCTTGTCGCCGCGCTGCTCCGGGCTCCGGTTCAGCTGGGAGATCGCGATGACGGGGACGTCGAGCTCCTTGGCCAGCAGCTTGAGCGCCCGGGAGAACTCCGACACCTCCTGCTGCCGAGACTCCACCTTCTTCCCCGACGACATGAGCTGAAGGTAGTCGACGACCACGAGCCCGAGGTCCTCCCGCTGCCGAAGCCTCCGGCACTTCGCCCGGATCTCCATAAGCGACATGTTCGGGGAATCGTCGATGAAGAGCGGCGCCTTGGACACCCGGGCCGCCGTCCGGGCCAACCGCTCCCAATCCGTCTTCCCCATGGGTCCCTTCATGAGCTGGGTCAGCTTGACCCGCGACTCCGCCGAAAGAAGCCGCTTGGTGATCTCCTCCCGGCTCATCTCCAGCGAGAAGATGACGGACGTGATCCCCGCCCCGATCGACGCCGACCGGCAAATATCCAACCCGAGCGTCGACTTCCCCATCGACGGCCGCGCCGCCACCACGATCATGTGACCCTTCTGCAACCCCCCGGTCATCTCGTCCAGCTCCCGGAACCCCGTCGGCACCCCGAGCATCGTCCCGTCGTGGCTGGAAGCCGCCTCCACCTCCCCCAGCGTCCGCTCCATGACGTCGCCCACGGGAAGGTAGTCCTCGGCGTTCTTCCGCTCCGTCACCGCGAAAACCTCGGCCTGGGCCGTGTCGACCACCTCGTCGACGTCCCCGTCCGCCGCATACCCCATATTCGCGATCCGGGTCCCGGCCTCCACCAGCCGCCGGAGTATCGCCTGCTCCCGCACGATCCGCGCGTAATACCCGGCCCCCGCCGCCGACGGCACCGACGAGATCAACGTGTGCAGGTACTCGGCCCCTCCGACCCGCCCGAGAGCCCCCTTCGCCTGCAGCTCCGCCGAAATCGTCACCGCGTCGACCGGGTTCCCCGACCGGAACATCTCCGCCGCGGCCTCGAAGATCAACTCGTGGGCGGGCTTGTAGAAGTCGTGCCCCGTCAGGACCTCGACCACGTCGACCATGGCGTCCTTGCTGAGCATGAGCGCCCCGAGCACGCTCATCTCCGCCTCGAGGTTCTGCGGGGGTCGCCGATCGAAGCCGCTCACCACGGCCGTAAGCTCCTCGACGGTCACCGTTCTCCCTCCAGCGTCCAATGGGCTTCAGCCACGTCTTCATCGCCTTCCGCCAGCATCCCTCAGAGGTACGACAGCGGCCCGACCGAACCGTCGCCGAGGGGCCGACGGGGCTGTGCCTGAGAGGCGACGCTAGCGGCGACCGCCGGGATGCGCAAACGCCTCACCCCATTTTCGTGTGGATGAGAGCACCCGTCCCGTGGATGGCTTGGGATAGCCCGTGGACCACCTGTGGGTAACCCGGGACGCTTCCGGTACAGCCTGTGGAAACTCGTGTGGATTCCCCCCGGTTTGCCGACCCCGCAGGCCATCTACCAGGGAAAACGCTTCTGAGACTCCTGGGGACAGGCTTTGGGGAAATGTCCTCGGCGTGTCGTGCCTCGGCGTGTCGCCGCCACGCTCCCGGCCCCTGGGCCCCATCGCCGCCTCGGGCGGCCCCATCCGGGCCCGAAACCCGTCCTAACCCTCCGCGACCACCGTCACGATGATCGTCGCGCTCACGCCGTCGTGCAGGCCCACCTCGACCTCGTGGTCCCCCACGGTCTTGATGTGGTACGGCAGGTGGACGCGCCGCTTGTCGACGACGGCCCGGTCGCCGATCGCCTGGACGATGTTCGCCGGAGTCACGGTGCCGAACAGCCGTCCGGACTCCCCGGCCTTCGCCGCGATCACGACCGGCGTCGACTGGAGGACGTCGCGGGCGGCGTGCGCCTCCTCGACGCTGGCGATCGCCTTCGCCCGCCGAGCCTTGTGCATCGCCTCGATCTGCTTCTCCGCCCCCTCCGACCACGGAGTCGCCAACTTCCGCGGGACGAGGAAGTTCCGGGCATACCCGTCCTTGACCTCGACCACGTCGCCCGCGATCCCCAACCCGGACACCTCATGCGTCAGGATGACCTTCGCCATGTCGGCCCCCTACCGGCCGGAACCGGCGTAGGGGAGGAGGGCCATCTCCCGGGCGACCTTGATGGCCCGGGCGATCTGACGCTGCTCCTGGACGGTCACGCCCGTGACCCGTCGGGAACGGATCTTCCCACGGTCCGAGATGAACTTGCGCAGCAGCGCGGTGTCCTTGTAGTCGATGACGACGTCCCCGGCCCCGATGAGCGGGTTGGCCTTCTTCCGCGGCTTGCGGAGTTCCTTCTTGTCCATGCGTTCTCTGTCTCCCATGTCTGATTCCTAAAAAGGCGGTTCGTCGCTTGGTGGCGCCGTGGCCCACGGATCGCTGTCCGAACCCCCCGCCGGGGAGTCGCCCCCGTAGGAGCCCCCCGACCTAGACGTCTTCGTCACCTTCGCCGTCGCGTACTTCATCGACGGGCCGACCTCGTCGACCTGGATTTCGTTCACGGTCCGCTTCTCCCCGTTCGATTCCCACGAACGGGACACCAGCCGTCCCGTGACGATGACCCGCATGCCCTTGGTGAGCGACTCGGCCACGTTCTCCGCGGCCTCCCGCCACAGGGAACAGCGAAGGAAGAGGGTCTCCCCGTCCTTCCACTCGTTCGTGTTCCGGTCGAAGGAACGGGGGGTCGAGGCGACGGTGAAGTTCACCACCGCGGCCCCGGACTGGATGAATCGGAGTTCAGGGTCGGCGGTCAGGTTGCCGACGATGGTGATGTTCGTGTCCCCTGCCATGATGCCCTCGCTTTCCGCGCCCTCAGTCGACCTCGACCCTGAGGAGCTTGGTCCTCAGGACGGTCTCGTTGAGGTTGAGCTGCCTGTCGAGTTCCTTCGCGGCATCGGCGGATGCCGTGAAATTGATGACGGCGTAGATGCCGTCGGTACGCTTCTTGATCGGGTAGGCCAAACGACGCCTTCCCCAGATGTCGACCTTGTCGATGGTCCCCTTGCCGTCCTTCACCACCGAGAGGTATTGGTCGAGGGACGATCCCACGGATCGTTCGTCGATCTCGGGGTCGAGGATGACCATCATTTCGTACGGACGCAAGACACCCCACCTCCTCTGGACTATGGCGGCCACGGTCTTTCCGCGGCAGGAGGGCTATGCGTGCTGGGCCCCACTGGGCCCGCGGACCAGGGTACAGGCCCGAACCCCGCACGTAAAACCACCGGGCACCCCTCGGGCGGGCCGACACGCGACGGTACGGCCGATTCGACCCCTAAGGCCCCACGGAAGGGGCGGCGGACGGCGTCGACGTCGGGGTCGGGGTCGGGCTCGGGGTCGGGCTCGGGGTCGGGCTCGGGGTCGGGCTCGGGGTCGGGCTGGGACTCGGGCTGGGGCTGGGGCTTGGGCTAGGGCTCGGGGTCGGGCTCGGGCTCGGCAGGATCGCCTCCCCGATGTGGCTCCTCGGCGGGAACTGCTCGATCGGGAAGTACGGGAGAACCTGCTGCATCATCGTCGTCCACACCCGTACCGGGATCGACCCCCCGGTGATCTGCCGGAAACCCCCGAAGGGCGTGATCTCCTCGACCGACCCGTCCTCGCCCACCTGGTAGAGGGCCACCGCCCCGACGACCTGCGGCGTAAACCCGATGAACCACGCGGACTTGTTGTCCGTCGACGTCCCGGTCTTCCCGGCGATGGGGCGGGCCAGGTTGTTCGCGTACTTGCCCGACCCGTACGCCACGACCTTCTGGAGGGCAAAATCCACCTCGGCGATCACGTTCGGATCGAAGACCTCCTGGCCCACGACCTCGTGGATGGCCGTCGTGCCGTCGAGCGCCCGCACCTCGGCGACCAGGTAGGGCTCGTGATAGACGCCCCCCGAGGCGAAGGTCGCGAACGCCGCCGCCATGTCGAGAGGGTGGGGGGAGGCGGTTCCGAGGACGTTGGCGGGGTTGGCCTCGAGCCCGGCCGTGTCCTCCGGAAGGCCGGCCCGGATCGCGACCTCCATGACATTCTCCGGGCCGACGTCCCTGGCAACCTGGACGTACACCGTGTTGACGGAGTTGGCGGTGGCCCCGATGAGGTCGATCTGACCGAAGCTCTGGTTGGCGAAGTTGCGGACGGGCCGGGAGAAACCCTCGATCTCCATGGGCGAGTCGCCCACGTATTCGGATTCCAGGGCCATCCCCGACTCCAGGGCGGCGATCAACGCGAAGGGCTTGAACGTCGAGCCCGCCTGGGCGACGTCCTGGGTGACGGCGTTTCTCTGCACCTCGAGGTAGTCGGCGCCGCCGTACATCGACGTGATCGCCCCCGAATCCGGATCGACGGTGACGATGGCGATCCTGAGGTTGGGGCTGTGGTCGGCCGGCATCGAGTTCGCCGCGGCGACGGCGGCTGCCTGGGTGGGGGCGTCGATCGTCGTGACGATCGAGTACCCACCGGTCTCGATGGCCTCCATCGAGAGCCCGTACCGGTCGATCACCTCGTCGATCGCCGTCCTGAGGATGTATCCGTCGGGTCCCCCGAAGATGTCGTCGTTCCGGTATTCGATGGGCTCGGGGAAGTCGAGCCGAAGCCGCTCCACCGGGTCGAGGTACTCCAGTTCCACCATCCCGTCGAGCACGTAGTCCCACCGGAACTCGGCCATCTCGTGATCGTTCCTCGGATCCCAGGCACTGGGCGCCGGAAGGATCCCCGCCAACAGCGCCGCCTCGGAGAGGGTCAGCTCGGAGGCCTCCTTGTCGTAGTACTCGCGCGCGGCGGCCTGGATCCCGTACGCGCCCCGCCCGAAGTACACGGTGTTGAGGTAGTTCTGGAGGATGACGTCCTTGTCCTGCTCCCGGTCGATCTTGAGGGCCAGGAGCGCCTCCTCCCATTTGCCGATGAGGTCGGTCGTCGTCTCGCCCACGTAATACCGTTCGACATACTGCTGGGTGATGGTCGATCCGCCCTGCTTATGTCCCGTGAACACCGTCTTCACCATGGCCCGGACCATGCCGAGGAAGTCGACCCCGGGGTTGGTGTAAAAGGTCCGGTCCTCCGCGGCGACCACCGCCTGGGGAATCCATTCGGGAAGCGTGTAGATGGAGACGACCTCCCGGTTCGCCACCCCGAGCCGCTCGATGACGGTCTCGCCGTCCGAATAGTAGAACGTCGAGGATTGCGCCTGGGCGAAATCGTCCGGTTCGGGGATGTCCAGGCTCGAGTACTTGACAATCGAACCGAGGAATCCCACCGTCATGAGGACGAGGAGGGTCAGGGTCCCCCAGAAGGAGATCTTCTTCAGCCATTTGACCCAGCTTTTCTGGGGCTTGCGGGTCTTCCCGGCCTGCGTCTTCGTGACGCCGGAGACCTGGGTCTTCGATGTGCCCGTCTTCGTCGCCGACTTCTTGGTCGCCGACGCTCCGGACGTCCTCCCCGCCCCCGTCGCACCCGTGCCGGTCTGGCGCGTCTGCTTCGATTTCGGGGGAATGGACACGGGCCGACGGTCGCCGGCGGGCAACTCCTTGCTGAAGCGATTGCCCTCGGGCTCCTCGGCGTCCCCGGCCTTCCCTCGACGGCGGGGAGGGGTCGTGTCGTCCACGCTTGGAGTCTAGGCGGTCGGTCCTGGCCTGTCCGCTCGCCCCGCCCCCGGGATCGTTCGAAGAACAATCCGATGTATCGCGACGATACAACGTTATGCTATCGTGACTTTTCGCGGCACGCCGTGCCGCTTCGGACACCGGTGGAGGGAGGCGCGATGCCCCACTCGGACGTGCTCACGTTCGCGATCCTGGGCATCCTCGAACGCTCCCCCCTACACGGATACCAGATCCGCAAGAGGTTGGGAACCGAACTCGGGCCTTTCCGGGCCTTGAGTTACGGTTCCCTCTACCCGGCTCTCAGGAGAATGGTCGATTCGGAACTGATCAGCACCGACACGAGCGGCTCGTCCGCCAAGGGTTCGCGCCGATCCAGGATCGCCTACCGCCTGACCGATGCCGGCCGGGAACGACTGACGAGGGAGCTGGCGAACGCCGGGGCCTCGTCCTGGGAGGACGGTACGTTCGACGTGCGTTTCTCCATGTTCGACAGGACGGACCCCGAGACCCGCCTTCGCATCCTCGAAGGTCGTCGGACCCGGCTGGCCGAGCGACTGGAGGAGGCCGCGGCCGCCTTCCGTCGTGTCCGAGACCGGCACGATGCCTATACGGCAGAGCTTCAGCGCCACGGCCTGGAAACGGTCGAGCGCGAGGTCGAGTGGCTCGACCGATTGATTGACGAAGAACGATCCGCCCTGGGCGGTAAGGAAAACACCGCCTAGGCGGACAACCAGTAAGGGGAAGACAATGGCAAAGTTGCGCGTGGCCATCGTAGGCGTCGGCAACTGTGCGACGTCGCTCATCCAGGGCGTCGAGTACTACAAGGGCGCCAAGCCGGCCGACAAGGTCCCGGGCCTCATGCATGTCCAATTCGGCGACTACCACATCAGCGATATCGAATTCGTGGCTGCCTTCGACGTGGACAAGAAGAAGGTCGGGCTCGAACTGGTCGAGGCGACCAAGGCGTCGGAGAACAACACCATCAAGATCTGTGACGTGCCCGAGACGTCAGTCACCGTTCAACGGGGGCACACGTTGGACGGCCTCGGAAAGTACTACCTCGAAACCATCGAGGAGTCCGACACGACGCCGGTGGATATCGTCCAGGTCCTCAAGGACACCGAGGCGGATGTCCTCGTCTCGTACCTCCCGGTC
>CAYTLH010000070.1:0-3740 GCA_964438525.1 uncultured Demequinaceae bacterium
CGAGTCGAACCTCTTCCTCCACCGGGAGCGGGGCTTCCTGCCCGAAGGGCTGCTCAACTACCTGGGGCTCCTCGGATGGTCCATCGCCCCGGACCGGGATGTCTTCACCCTCGGCGAGATGGTCGAGGCCTTCGACGTCTCCGACGTCAACCCCAACCCCGCGCGATTCGATTTAAAAAAGGCCGAGGCCATCAACGCCGAGCACATCCGACGGCTCCCCGTCGGGGACCTCGTCCCCAGGATCGTGCCCTACCTGCACGCCGCCGGGGTGGTCGGGGCGAGCGAGGTCCGGGATCTCACCCCGCACGAGGAGGGGACGCTTGCGCTGGCGGTCCCGCTCATTCAGGAGAGGATCACGCTGTTGGGCGAGGCGCCGGGGATGCTGGGATTTTTCTTCGTCGGCGACGACGCCGTCGTGGTGGAGGACGACGCGAGGGCGAGGCTGGGGAAGAACGCCGGGGAGATCCTCGACGCGTCGATCGTCGCGCTCGAGCGGCTTGAGGACTTCGGGGCCGACGCCCAGCAGGCGGCGCTTCGGGCGGCGCTCGTCGACGGGCTCGGGCTCAAGCCGCGCGACGCGTTCGCGCCACTCCGGGTCGCCGTCACGGGGAGGCGCGTCTCGCCCCCGCTGTTCGAGTCGATGGAGATCCTCGGCAAGGACCAGTCGTTGACCCGGCTACGCGTGCTACGGAAGTCGTTAGCTAGCTGAACTCGTAGCACCACACGCCGGTGCGATCCCCGACCTCGATAATCGCATTGACGAGTTCGTCCGTCGTTGAGTCCGGGTCAGCGTCGCCGTCGTGTTCGGCGATGCACTCGAGAATCTCGGCGCGCTGGGATTCGATGTCGGCGTTCTCCGCCTCGATGGCTGCTGGCTGAAGTTGATACGCCGTGTCGACAAAGTCGTAGTGCTCGGTATAGCAGACGTCGACAAGGGCAAGCGCCGCATCGAGATCGGCATCCTCGTCCCCGAGCCCAATGGTGTAGTCCGGGATGCGATATCCGGGGGGATCCTCCCTGTCCGGCTCGCGTCTTGGATCAAGCCCGCTCTGCTCCAGGCAGGCGAAGTACTCGGCAAGTTGTACTTCGGCTTGCGCATAGGTGATCTTTCCGGCGGCGGCAGCCTCTTCGAGGACGGCGATCTGAGCCGCGCTCGCGCCGCCGTTTCGCGCCTCCCCCAGTAGTTGCGTAAAGAAGGGATCAACCGTGCTGGTGGGATCACCCGCTCTGGCAGAGCACCCCACAAGGAAGGCCATCGAAGTTGTCACAACCGCGATACGAATCCCAATATGCATTGGACGAGTTCCGATTTCTAGCCCCAGAGTCGGTATCTGTATCCAGGATCGGGGATCGTGCCGTCGCGGAGAAAGTGGTCGCTGAAGGCCACTGTGGTGTCCGGATTATCCCAGCCGTTCGATCGGGCGTACCTGTAGTCCTTGTCAAGCGATCCAAGTTGAGGTGTGCCTCCGAAGTAGAAGATGTGTGACACCTCCATGTAGCCGCAACTCGTGGAGCCTGCGCTGGTCCGATAGCTATAGGCATGCGTCCCATGGACATCGTGCCAGTTGCTGATGGTTGCGTGACAGGCGCCTCTGGTGATCGACGAGGATCTCGCTTCGGCCGAAGCGCCCAGCGATAGAAGCAGCCCTAGCACGACAACCGCTTCAATGACACGTCGTACCTTCATGTTGATCTCCCCTCCGTCAGCCCGGGATAATTCGGGCATTGTGGCAATTTTTCTCTTGCAGGGTTGCTCCGTCAAGCGGACGAGAACCCGAATCGTCGGACATGGCATGCATGTGGGTGGAGGCCTCATCGACGTCGATCCTGCGCAGGGCCGATCGCTTATCCGAATCCCCCCGGGGGGACGCACTGTCGATGGGGTGCGTGAGCACCCAAAGGGTGACGGAGTCCAGCGCATTTCCAGGCAGGATAGGGGGGTGATCCGCGTCGCTGGAGTCCTCATCGACATCGACGACACCCTCGTCGACAACAAGGCCGCGGTCCGGCATGCGATCGGCGCGATCGCGCGCGAGTACCTGCCGAGCGACACCGACGTCGACGAGGCCGCGGTGTATTTCAGGGCGGACCGGAACGGTCATTACCGATCGTTCTCCCGAGGCGAAATCGACTCCCGAACCCAGCGGCGTCTCCGGGCCGAGGACCTTCATACCCATTTCGGCGGCGTTCCCTTCGCCGACGAGGACGAAGTCACGGAGTGGATCCGGGCCTTCGATGCCGCCTATCGGGAGGGATGGACCCTTCACCCGGACGCCGTCCCCTTCCTCGCCGCCCTCGATCGTCTAGACCTCCCCCACGGGGTGCTGAGCAACGCCCGACGCGCCCAGCAGGTCGCCAAACTCGCCGCCCTCGGATTGGACGTGCCCCTGCTCGTGTGCGTCGACGACTTCGGCTTCGGCAAACCGGACGTCAGGGTGTTCGAGGAGGCCTGCCGACTTCTGGGCACTGCCCCCGCCGAGACCCTCTACGTCGGGGACGAGTTCGACATCGACGCGGCGGCCGCGGTCCGGGCGGGCCTCGTCGGCGTGTGGTGCGATCGGCCGGGGACCTGGGCCCGGCGAACCGACGAGGAGGTCGAGGAGGCCGGGGTCGTGAGGGTGGAGTCGCTCGACGAGTTGGCTGTGATTCTCGCCCAGGTCCGGGGGGCGTAGTTCGGCCCCGGGGTTGCCCATAAGCCGACCAGGTGTGACGCGGCTCACACGAGCGCTGAGTTTTTCTACGATTGCTTGCACGATGGAGGGGGCGCTACAACCTTTCACGCTTCTGGCGTGTCGTTGATAGTGAAGGCGGAATTCTCGGAGGCGATCGTGTCGAAGTGGGCGGAAGTCATGGAGAGCATCGTCCGCGACCATCGCCACGCCTTCGTCGGGTACGCCTTCCTCTTATGCGGTTCGATGAGCGAGGCCGAGGACCTGGCGCAGGAGGCGATCGTCAAGACCTTTGCCCGCGGGCGGACGAAGACCGACATCGAGACCGCCGAGGCCTACATCAAGAGGGCGATCGTGAACGAGGCGCTGAATAGGGCCCGTCACCGAAAGGTTGCCGACGCGAAGAGGGTGGCGGTTGCTCAGGAATCCAGCACGCCCGGACCGGACGCCCACATCGGGGAGTGTGCGGACATCCAGACGGCCCTCGGGGAGTTGAGCGCGCGAGAGCGGGCCGTCGTGATTCTGAGGTACTACGAGGACCAGAGTTTGGCGCAGATATCGGAGTCGCTGAAACTATCGGACGGAACGGTTAAAAGGTACCTCCACAACGCCGCGATCAAGCTCAGGGATGCGCTGGGCGACGATGTGGAAGAGGCCGAGGTGAGGGACGTGGTTCCGATCGTGGCGACAGGAGGTGAAAGGTGATGGACGCGATGCACGACAGGCTCGAGGGTTTGGCCCGGGCCGTCTCCGAGCGCTCACGCATGGGAGACGCCGACGATGGCGCCCAGATCATGAAGAGGGCCCGCCGAGGGAGGACGATATGGAGGACCGGAGTCGGGGCGGTTGCCACCGCGTCGGTCTTCGGGCTGGTGTTCGGGGGAGCCGCTCTCGCCGACGCGATCGGGACGGCCCTGGCCGATAACGTCAACGACCCCGCCCACGAGCAGGATCTCGATCTCGACCAGAACACCGACGGCGACGGCATCGTCCTCGCGGACTATATGCGGGACGAGGAATCCGACGGCGGGTATTGGGGGTACTACGAGGAGCAGTGGAGCGACGAGCACG
>CAYTLH010000071.1:0-14103 GCA_964438525.1 uncultured Demequinaceae bacterium
GGGTTCTTCTTCTGGGGCATGATGCTCGATCCGGTCGAGTAGGCGTCGTCCAGCCGCACGAACCCGAACTCGACCGTCGCCCACGCGATGACCTCCTCCGCGATCCGCGACAGGTCCACGCCGATCATCGCCGCCACCCACGCGAACTCGGCCACCACGTCCCTCGCCGACACCGCGTCGATCGAGTTCTCGAGTGGCCCGTCGAACCCGAGCCTGGAAGCCAGGTCCTCCCCGTCGATCCCGAGGGTCGAGCCGGCCAGCGCCCCCGCCCCGTACGGCGACCACGCCGCCCTCGAATCCCAGTCCGTCAGCCTTTCGACGTCCCTCAACAACGGCCAGGCGTGGGCCAGCAGGTGGTGGGCGAGCGTCACGGGCTGGGCGTGCTGGAGGTGCGTCCGGCCGGGCATGGGATCGTCGATGAACCGATCCGCCTGCTCGAGCAACGCGTCAACGACGTCGAGCGCCAGCCCGGCCACGATCCTCGCGTGCCGCCGGAGGTAGATCCGGACGAGCGTCGCGATCTGGTCGTTCCGGCTCCTCCCCGCCCGAAGCTTGCCCCCGAGCTCGGGCCCTATCCTCTCGATCAGCCCCCGCTCGAGCGCCGCATGCACGTCTTCGTCCGAATCCTCGGGCCCGAACGCGCCCGACGCGACATCCGCCTGGAGCTTCTGGAGGGCGTCGATCAGGTCGCCCGCCTCCTTCGCGTTGAGGAATCCGGCCTTCTCCAATCCCCGGGCGTGGGCGATCGACCCGGCGAGGTCGTCGTCGGCCAACCGCCAGTCGAAGTCGATGGAACGGCTCAGGGCGGCCAGGGCCGGTGCGGGAGGAGCCTCGAACCGCCCGCCCCACAGGGCGCCGTCGTGGGTGCCCTTGCCGACCACGGGGCCCTTCGGGGCGCCCTTCCCGACATCCTTCTTCGCGCCCTTCGTGGCCTTACCGGCCGCGTGCTTCCCGCTCTTGGCCATGATCCCTCCTGACTCCCGCGTCTACTCCGGCTACTTCGCCTTACCCTTCTTCTTCGCGCGGGCCTCCTCGTCCCGGGCCGCGGCCTGCTTCGCCGCGAGTTGGTAGATCTCGATGAAGCCGCGCGCCGCGCTCTGGTCGAACGCGTCCCCCTCATCGTAGGTGGCCAGGCTGAAGTCATACAGCCCCGTCGGCGACCGCCTCCCCGTCACCGCGGCCCGGCCGCCGTGGAGCACCATCCGGATCTCGCCGTTCACGTACTCCTGCGTCGTCTCGATGAAAGCGTCCAGCGACCGCTTGAGCGGGCTGAACCACATGCCGTCGTACACGAGCTCGGACCACCGCCGCCCGACGACCCCCTTGAACCGGGCCTGTTCGCGCTCGACTGTGACGTTCTCCAGCTCCCGGTGCGCCTCGATGAGCGCGATCGCGCCCGGTGCCTCGTACACCTCCCGGGACTTGATCCCCACGAGCCGGTCCTCGACCATGTCGATCCGCCCGACCCCTTGGGCCCCCGCCCGCCGGTTCATCTCCTCGACCGCCTGAAGCGGCGTCACCGCCTCCCCGTCGATCGCCACCGGGATCCCCCTCTCGAACGAGACGATGACCTCGTCCGGCACCGGCGGGAAGGCCGGATCGTCCGTATACGTGTAGATGTCCTTGGTCGGCTCGTTCCAGATGTCCTCCAGGAACCCCGTCTCGATCGCCCTCCCCCACACGTTCTGGTCGATGCTGAAGGGGTTCTGCTTGGTCGTCTCGATGGGCAGCTTGTTCCGCTCGGCGTAGTCGATGGCCTTGTCCCGGGTCAGGGCGAGGTCCCGGACCGGGGCGATGCACTTGAGGTCGGGGGCGAGAGAGGCGATTCCGACCTCGAACCGGACCTGGTCATTGCCCTTGCCGGTGCAGCCGTGGCTCACGGTCGTCGCCTCGAACTTCCTCGCCGCCGCCACGAGGTGCTTGACGATGACGGGCCGGGACAGGCCGGACACGAGCGGGTACTTGTCCATGTACAGGGCGTTCGCCTTGAGGGCGGGCATGCAGTACTCGGTCGCGAACTCCTCCCGGGCATCTGCGATGTACGCCTCGACGGCGCCGCAGTCGAGGGCCCGCTGCCGGATGACCTCGAGGTCTTCCCCGCCCTGCCCGACGTCGACGGCCACGGCGATGACCTCCGCACCCGTGGCGTCGGCGATCCAGCCGATGGCGACGGAGGTGTCCAGCCCTCCCGAATAGGCGAGGACGATTCTTTCTGCCATGGTCTACTTCCTTCTTCCGTCTTCGGTTCTTGTTGTGGTCTACGTGCCCAGGTGCGGCGGGCGGACCTGCCGGGTCGTCCGGTCGAGGAAACGCTGGGCGAGGGCGGCCCCGCCCATGGGGTCGCGGGAGATCACGATCAGGGTGTCGTCTCCGGCGACCGTCCCGACGATGTCGGGATCCTCGTGCCCGTCGATCGCCATGCCGAGGTACTGCGCGGCCCCGGAGGGGGTCCGGAGGACGGCGAGGTTCGCCGACCCCTCCGCCGTGAACAGGAGCTCCGAGCACAGCCGGGTCAGGCGGTTCTCCGTGTCCTCGTGGGCCTCGATCGAGTCCCCGCTCACGTAGGCCATTCCGCCCTCCCGATGGACCTTGACGGCTCCGATGTCCACGAGGTCCCTCGACAGGGTCGCCTGGGTCACGGTCAGGCCCTGGGCCTCGAGCGCGGTTGCCAGGTCCGCCTGGGAGGAAATGTCCTGGGAGTGGAGGATCCTCTTGATGAGGGCCTGCCGGGCGGCCTTGGTCGCCGGCACGCTCCCCGTCGCAGACGCCTCGCCGTTCAGCGCCATCATCGTTCCACCAGCCAGGTCAGGATGGCCTTCTGGGCGTGAAGGCGGAACTCCGCCTCCTCCCACACGATCGACTGCGGCCCGTCGAGCACGCCCTCGGTGATCTCCTTGCCCCGGTACGCCGGCAGGCAGTGGAGGACGACGGCGTCGGGTGCGGCCAGTTCCATCAGCTCTTCGGTCACCTGGAAGCCCGAGAAGGCATTCTCCCGAGCCTCTCGTTCCTCCTCCGTGCCCATGGACACCCAGGTGTCCGTCGCGACGACATCGGCCCCCGCGACGGCCTCGGCCGGGTCGTGGACGATCTCGACGCCCCCACCGGTGCGCCCGGCCAGCTCTCGCGCGTCGGCGACGACGGTCTCGTCGGGTAGGTAGTCCTCGGGGGTCGCCACCATAACGTGGATCCCCGCCGTCGTCCCGCCCAGGAGATAGGAGTGGGCCATGTTGTTCGCCCCGTCGCCGACGTAGGCCAGCTTCAACCCGGGCAGGGCCTCCAAGCCATCCTTGACATGGGCGACGGCCGCCAGATCCGCGAGCACTTGGCACGGATGAAAGGAATCCGTCAGGGCGTTGACGACGGGAACGTCGACGTTCGCCACCATCTCCTCGATCCGGGAATGCTCGGAGGTTCGCCACACGATCGCCGAGACCTGCCGCCCCAGAACCTTGGCGGTGTCGGACACCGACTCCCGGACCCCGATTTTCGCCAGGCTGCCGTCCACGAGGAACGGAAAGCCTCCGAGCTCGGCCACCCCGACGCTGAACGAGACCTGGGTGCGAAGGGTCGGCTTGTCGAAGAGGAGGGCGATCGGCTTCGGCCCCTCCAACGGACGCGCGTACTGCCGGTTCCTCTTGAAGGCAAGGGCGAGCTCGATCACCTCCTTCTGCTCGTCGGGGCTGAGGTCGTCGTCCCTCACGAAATGCCGCGTCATGGCCGGCCCCCCGTTTCCGCCGCCCCGCCGCCCGGTTCTCCGTCCCCGCCGTCCGATCCGGCCCCGGCAAGGTACCGCCCGAGCCAGTCGAGGAACGTGTCCGCCTCCTCGATGCTGAGCGTCAGGGCGGGGATGAGCCGGATCGTGTCAAGCCGGGGGGCGTTGACGATGAATCCCGCCTCCAAGGCGGCCGCAACCGCCTCTGGGGCGACCTCCCGATCGAGGGCGATGCCGAGCATGAGCCCCTCCCCCCGAACCTCCGTCACCCCCGGGATCGCCAGCGCCGTCTCCCGGATGTGCTGCCCCACCGCCTTGACGTTGTCCAGCAACCCATCGGCCGCGATCGCGTCTAGGGTGGCGAGCGCCGCGGCGCAGGCCAGGGCGTTCCCCCCGAACGTCGTCCCGTGGTCGCCCTTGGTGAAGATTCCCGCCACCTTGGGCCCGAAGGCGACGACGGCCCCGATGGGGAATCCTCCCCCGAGCCCCTTGGCGAGGGTCATGACGTCGGGCTTGATCCCGTGCCGCTGATGGGCGAACCAGGTGCCGGTCCTGCCGATCCCCGTCTGGATCTCGTCGTAGATCAGCAATGCCCCGTGCTCGTCGCACAACCGCCGGGCGGCCGCGAGGTAGGAATCCTCGAGGGGCCTGATCCCGGATTCCCCTTGGATGGGCTCGAGGATCAGCGCCGCCGTGTCGTCGGAGAAGGCGGCGGCGAGCGCCTCCTCGTCGTTGAGGGGCACGAACGTGACCCCGACCGGCAGGGGTTCGTACGGCTCCCGGGCTTCTGGCTTATGCGTCGTCGCGAGGGCCCCCATGCTCCTCCCGTGGAAACTCCCCTCCACCGCTATGAATCCCCGCTTCCCCGCCTTCCTCGCCATCTTGAGCGAGGCCTCGACGGCCTCGGTCCCCGTGGAACACAGGAAGACCTTGGACCCCTTGGGCGCGTCGGCGATCTCCAGGATCCTTTCCGCCAAGGCCACCTGATCCGGAGTCGTATAAAAGTTCGAGATCTGCGCGAGGGTCGCCGCCTGGGTCTGGACGGCTTTGACCCATGCGGGGTGGGCGTGGCCGAGGGCGTTGACGGCGATGCCCCCCAAGAGATCGAGGTACCGCTTCCCGTCTGTATCCCAGACGTAGTTGCCCTCCCCCCGGGTGATAACCCTGGCGGGCAGGCCGTAGGTCGCCATGAAGGAGTCGGCGTACCGGGAAAGAAGATCCGCCTGGGTGTCGTTGTGGCCGGCCATCACAATCCCACCCCGTCGGGTTTGACCATCGTGCCGACCCCGGAGGTGGTGAAGACCTCCGTGAGGATGGAGTGCGGCTCCCGGCCGTCGATGATGTGCGCCTCAGGCACCCCGCCTTTGACGGCCCGGATGCATGCCTCGATCTTCGGGACCATCCCGGATTCGAGGGTGGGCACCAGCTTTTCGGCGTCCGATACGTCTATGCGCCGAATGAGGGAGTCCTTGTTCGGCCAATCCGAATACAGCCCTTCGACGTCGGTCAGGACGATGAGCTTGTCGGCGCCCAGGGCGACGGCGATGGCGGCGGCGGCCAAGTCGGCGTTGACGTTGAGGACGTAGGTCGGGTCGTCGATGTCCGGGGCGATGGTGCTGACCACGGGGATCCGACCCGCCTCGATGAGGTCCTGGATGGCTTCCGGGTTGACCGTCTCGACATCGCCGACGAGTCCCACGTCGACGGACTCGCCGTCGATCTTGGCGTGCCGCTTCCTCGCCTGGAGCAGGCCGGCGTCTTCGCCCGAGAGCCCGACCCCGTGGGGCCCCTGGGCGTTGATCAGGCTGACGAGCTCCCGGGACACCTGCCCCGTCAGAACCATCCTGACGACGTCCATGGCCTCCGGGCTCGTCACCCGGAAACCGCCCTTGAACTCGTTGGGGATGCCGAGCCTGCCGAGCATCTCCGTGATCTGCGGCCCCCCGCCGTGGACGACGACGGGCTTGAGTCCCAGAAGCCTCAGGTGGACGACGTCCCGGGCGAAGGCCGCCTTGAGTTCGGGGTCGACCATGGCGTTCCCGCCGTACTTGACGACGACGATGGCGTCCTTGAACTGCTCGATCCAGGGCATGGCGTCGATGAGGACGCTCACCTTCTGCTGGGGAGTCAGGTCCGGGGTGTCGATGAGGTTGCTCATGTCGAGTACGCGCTGTTCTCATCGACGTAGTCATGGGTGAGGTCGCTCGTCCACAGGGTGACCTTCTCCTCCTCGCCGGAGTTCAGGTCGATGACGATGGACACCTCCCTGGGCGAGAGGTCGACCTTGGACCGATCCTCCGCCTCGACCTGGTTGTGGCACACCTGGACCCCGTTGATCCATACGTCCACAAGCAGCGGATCGAAGTCGGCGACGCTGACGGGGACGGTCCCGATCGAGGCGAGGATCCTGCCCCAGTTCGGGTCGTTGCCGAAGATGGCGGTTTTCACCAGGTTGGACCGGGTGACCGCCCGGGCGACCGCCTCCGCGGCCTCCTCCGACTCCGCCCCCTGGACGGTGACGGAGATGTCGTGGGAGGCTCCCTCGGCGTCGGAAACCATGGCCCGCGCGAGCGAGACGCAAGCTTCCCGAAGGGCCTCCTCGAACTCGTCCGGCCCGGGGGTGACCCCGGAGGCCCCCGACGACAGGAGGAGGACGATGTCGTTCGTCGACATGCACCCGTCGGAATCGATCCGATTGAAGGTAGTCCGGACGGCCTCTTCGAGCGCCCCCTTGGCCCTCCGCTCATCCAGGACGGCGTCGGTCGTGAGGACGACGATCATCGTGGCGAGCGCCGGGGCGAGCATGCCCGCACCCTTCGCCATGCCCCCGATGCACCATGGCTCCCGGCGAACGGTCGTGCATTTGGACACCCGGTCGGTGGTCATGATCGCCTTCGCCGCGTCCGTTCCGCCGGCCTGGCTGAGCGCGTATACGGCGTCGTCGACCCCGGGAAGCAGCTTCTTCATGTCGAGCCGGGTGCCGATGAGACCGGTGGAGCACACGGCGACATCCTCGACCGAGACGTCCCGGCCGTTTTTGTTCAGGGTCTCCGCGACCTTTTCGGCCGTGATCTTGGAGTCCTCGTAGCCCTCGAGCCCGGTGCAGGCGTTTGCCCCGCCCGAGTTGATGACGGCGGCATCGATCCGGCCGTCCGCGATGGTCTGCCGGGTCCAGAGGACGGGGGCGGCGACGACGCGGTTGGAGGTGAAGACGGCCGCGGCGACGTGGAGAGGACCGTCGTTGACGATCAGGGCGATGTCGGGCTTGCCCGATTTGCGCAGGCCGGCCGAGACTCCGGAGGCCAGGAATCCGACGGGAACGGTGACGCTCATGGGGCTACCCCTTCCGTGACGAGCCCGGTCTCCTCGTCGAGGCCGAGCGCCAGGTTCAGGCACTGGAGGGCGGTTCCGGCCGTCCCCTTGGCCAAATTGTCCAACGCAGTAATCGTGACAACCCTCCCGGCCTTCCGGTCGACTCCCACGCCGACGAGCGCGGTATTCGCACCGAACGTCGATGACGTGGACGGCCACTGGCCTTCGGGAAGCACCTGGACGAAGGGCTCGTCGGCGTAGGCCTCCTCCCAGGCCACCCGGACCTGATCGTCCGTCACGCCCTCGGCGATGGGCGCGGAGACGACCGCGAGGATGCCCCGGGACATGGGCACGAGCACCGGGGTCATACTGATCTGGACTCCCGTCGCCCCCATCCCCTCGAGGTTCTGAAGGATCTCCGGAATATGCCGATGGGTTCCCCCCACGGCATATGGGGTGGCCGCGCCGAGTGCCTCCGACGCCAGGAGGTGGGGCTTGAGAACCCTCCCCGCTCCGGAGTATCCATTGGCGAGTACGGCGACGACATCGGCCGGATCGACAAGCCCGGCGGCGACGCCGGGCTGGATGCCGAGCGTGACGGCCATGACGTTGCACCCTCCGACGGCGATCGTGCGCGCACCGGTGAGCGCCTCCCTTTGACGCCCGCCCGTACCGATCATCAGCTCAGGGAAACCATAAGGCCACGGGCCGGCGTGCTCCCCCCCGTAGTACTCCGTCCAGGCATCGGCGGATTTCAGCCGGTGATCTGCCCCGCAGTCGAGGACGAGGGTGTCGTCCGGCAGGGACGCCGAAATCTCCCCCGACGCACCGTGGGGAAGGGCCAAGACGACGACGTCGTGGCCGGCGAGGGTCTCGGGGGTCGTTGCGACGATGGTGCGATCGGCGAATCTCCTCAAGTGGGGGTGGTGGGCATCGAGGGAATCGCCCGCGCTGGAATGCGCGGTGAGCGTACCGAACTCCAGGTCGGGGTGGTTCGAGAAGACCCGAAGCACCTCGCCCCCGACGTAGCCGGACGCGCCCGCAACAGCGACTGAGATCGTCATATGTATAACTATACAGTTATATGCATGAATGGCAACTTCTCCCCGTCGTTGCCGCATACGCCCCGCGTCACAGACCAGTACTACGAGGGCTCGACCGACTGGTGCGGCGGCCACCGAACGACACCCGAGTCCAGCCGCCTTCTGGGTTGCGTGGTCGAGGGGAACCCACAAGCATGGGGGCATGAGAAGACGACTGCCCGGCACCCTGGTCGCCTGTCTTCTCGCCGTGACCGGATGCTCGTCTGGCGACGCCAGCCCCGGCGATTCGGGCCCGGGCGACGCTAGCCCCTCCCCGACCGGCCACGCCGCCTTCTGCCGAGCCCTCGAGGACTGGAACGACGTCTTGAACGAGGCCGGCGGGATGATGGAGGACTTCGGTCAGATCCTGTCTGAGGGCGAATCCGCGGACGACTGGCCCACGACCGAGGAGACGCATACCCTTGGCGCCACGATCCTGTCCATGGTCGACGAGGCGGACGACCTACTTCCCGTGATCCAATCCCATGCATCCGACGCCGATGTCGCCGACGCCCTCGGCGAACTCCACGTCATCCTCACCGACCTCCATGCTTGGTTGGGGGAATCCGCCAGGGATTCGGGCTCGACGGAGGCATTCGCGATCCTGATCGCCACGGATTTCGACACCAGGTATGACACGATGTACGACTCGATCGACGCCCTCGACACCTCGGCGGCCGACCAATACATCGCCGACACCTGCCCCAACCTCGTCGACATCGTCGGGGACCGACCGGAAACAGCCTGAGCCTCCATCGGCAAAGACGCGGGCCGCGGCGATATCGCCGCGGCCCCATCGATAGACGTCGACTCTAGACGAGCCCCTGGTCGAGCATGGCGTCGGCAACCTTGAGGAAGCCCCCGATGTTCGCCCCGTTGACGTAGTTTCCCGGAGTTCCGTACTCCTCCGCGACCGAGTGACAGGTCTGGTGGATGCTCTTCATGATGCCGAAGAGGCGCTGATCCACCTCCTCGTTGGTCCAGGCGAGCCGCTCGGAATTCTGGGACATCTCGAGACCCGAAACCGCCACACCTCCGGCGTTGGCGGCCTTGGCGGGCCCGTAGAGGATCCCCTGGTCGAGGAAGGCGTCCATGGCCTCCGGGGTCGATGGCATGTTCGCCCCCTCGCTCACCACAAAGACGCCGTTCTTCACCAGGTTCGCCGCGTCCTTGCCGTTGATCTCGTTCTGGGTGGCGCTGGGGAAGGCGCACTCGGCCTTGATGTCCCACAGCGGGTTGTGATCCAACTTGGGATCGACGGGGGTGAAGACCGCTTCCTTGTACTTGTCCGCGTACTCGGAGATGCGCCCGCGTCGAACGTTCTTGAGATCCATGACGAAGGCTAGCTTCTCGGCGTCGATGCCCTTCTCGTTGTAAATGAAGCCGGACGAGTCGGACAAGGTGACGCACTTCCCGCCCATGTGGTCGACCTTCTCAACCGTGTACTGCGCGACATTGCCCGAACCGGATACGAGGCAGGTCTTGCCGTCGAAGGAGTCGTCTCGGGTCTCGAGCATCTCGGCGGCGAAGTAGACGGCGCCGTAGTCCGTCGCCTCCGGGCGGATGAGGGATCCACCCCAACCGAGGCCCTTGCCGGTCAGGACGCCCGTGAACTCGTTCCTCAGACGCTTGTACTGGCCGAACAGGAAGCCGATCTCACGGCCGCCGACGCCGATGTCACCGGCGGGGACGTCCGTGTTGGGGCCGATGTGGCGGCTGAGCTCCGTCATGAAGCTCTGGCAAAACCGCATGACCTCGTTATCGCTCTTCCCCTTGGGATCGAAGTCGGATCCTCCCTTGCCGCCCCCCATGGGGAGGGTCGTCAGGCTGTTCTTGAATACCTGCTCGAAGGCCAGGAATTTCAGGATCCCGAGGTTGACGGTCGGGTGGAAGCGCAAACCGCCTTTATACGGGCCGATGGCGCTGTTCATCTCGATGCGGAAACCGCGATTGACCTGAACCTCTCCCTTGTCGTTCTGCCAAGGGACCCGGAACATGAGAACCCTTTCGGGCTCGACGATTCTTTCCAGGATCTTCGCCTCGCGGTATTTCGGATGCCGCCCATAACGAGACTCAACGATTGGGCGACCTCTTCGACGGCCTAGTGGAACTCGGACTCACCCGGGCTCCGTTTCGTGACGATGGCCATCAGATCGTCGGCCTAGCTGCTCAAGATCTTCTCCTCCTGCGCACGCCAACCCGAGGAAACCGGGTCACGATCTCCTTCGAAGCGGACACGCGACTTGATGCCGGGCGACAAGTGATCCTTGCCAGGGGATACTGTAGCGGTGTTCGACACTCTCGTGTGCACGCGCCCCACCCGACTCGACCGAAGGAAAGTCCTCATGTCCCGGAGATCAATCGCACTCGTCGCCGCCGTGGCCCTGACCCTCGCCGCCTGCTCCTCGGGGGCCGACGCCGAGATGAACGCCGCCTTCTGCGAAGCCAGCACCAAGTGGGGGGAGTCCCTCGGCGCCATGGGCGCCCAGGAATCCGCCCTTTCCTCGGCATCGCAAGGCGTCGAGGATCCCACCGACACGACCGCGGTCGAGATGATTCATCAGATCGGGGCCGACCTGCTCGCCCAGGCGAGCACGGCCCAGGCCTACGCAGACGTCATGATCGCCAACACGACCGACCAGGAGGTCATCGACGCCATCACCGAGGTAAACACCGTCACCATCGACGTCGCCTTGGCCATGGGCGAGGATGCCAGGGATGCCGAAGACCTGACGGCCTTCGCGGAGGCTCTCGCCGCCGACGTCGAGGTGTTCCGGCAGATGACCGAGATCGATGTCGTCTCGGCCATGACGGTGATCTCCGACTACGCCGAGCCGTTCTGCAACCCCTCCTAGAGAACGCTGGCCGCGCTATCACCCCCCATCAAAGACGGGTACCGTGGCACCCATGAAGGCTCCCATATTCGATGCCCGTCGCCTCACGGTGATCGCCTGCCTGCTCCTCGTCGGGTGCACCCCCGCGGCCTCGGGGTCTTCCACCCCGTCATCGTCCTCCGCCCCCGTCGCCACCCCCTCTTCCGCCCCCGTCGTCACCCCCTCCCCATCGCCCTCGCCGGACGCGGCCGAGATCGACTTCGACCGTTTCACCGACATCTACGTGGGCATGACCTTCGCCGAAGCGTCGGCGGCCTCCGGGATCGCCATCCAGGGCGAGGCGATGTGTCCCTGGTTTGCGAACATCGTCGTGGACGACCCCGTCGGACTCTATGTCGGCACCGTCTCCCCCATCGAAGCAGCCGGGTCGGAGATCTGGTTCTTCCGGATGCTCTGGCTCGACGACCCGGCTCTGGCCCCCGCCGACCTCCCCAGCACCACCGAGGGCATCACGATCGGGAGCACCCAGGCCGAGGTCGTCGCCGCCTATCCCTCCGCGACTTTGACCACCGTCGACGACATCTCCCGCGGAACTCGAACCTTCTACCTCGTACCCGGGCCGAGCGACCTGACCCTCATCTTCGACATCCAGTCCGGCCTGGTTTCCGAGATTACGTGGGGCAAGCGCCTCACGTACGGACCTCCTGGAGAAGTATGCGCGCTGTAGGCCTCCCGCACCGGACCTCCAAGGACGACGAGGACGACGCTCCGAACAAGCTCCTCCTCATCGGGGGCACGGGGCTCATCTCGTCGGCGTGCGCCCGCCTAGCGTTCGACCAGGGTTTCGACCTCACCGTCATCACCCGGGGCCGCAACCAAATCCATCCCTCCCCCAAGGGGGCCCGTCACGTCATCGTCGACGCCAGGAAACCCTCCGCCCTCAAGGGGGCTTTGGAGAGGACCATGCTGGGGGAGCGTTTCGACGCCGTCGTCCAGTTCGTCGCGTACGACCCCAGCCAGATTCCGGACGATGTCGTCACCTTCGCCCCCCGGACGAACCAGTACATCCTCATCTCCTCCGCCGCCACGTACCAACCCGTCGACCGCATGGCCGTCCTGTCGGAAGATTCCGACCAGGGAAACGCCTTCTGGGACTACGCGAAGAAGAAGCTCGAGTGCGAAAACGAATTGACGATGTACGCCGAGGCCGCCTCCCTCCCCTACACGATCGTGAGGCTCGCCCACACCTATGGGCCATCGAAGATCCCCGGGTACGTCGGGAACTCCGACCACCCCTGGACGCTGGTCGACCGCATGCGCCGGGGTGCGGACATCGTCATCCCGGGAGACGGCACCTCGGCATGGACCCTCACCCACGCGAGGGACGTCGCCACCGGGATCCTCGGGCTCGTGGGAAACGACCAGGCCCTGGGCAAGGCCGTGAACGTGGCGTCGGGCGAGGCCCTGACGTGGGAGACCATCCATCGCACCATCGCCGAGGCCGCCGGGATCGACCCGGAGACCTACGCCGCCCAGGTCGTCCACGTCCCCTCGGACGCCCTCGTCGCCTCCTATCCCTCGGCCGAGGGGAGCATACTCGGGGACAAGATGCACAACAAGGTCATCGACACCCGGCTGCTGAAGACCCTGGTCCCCCATTTCAAGCCGACCATCAAGTTCGAAGACGGCATCCGGGAGTCGATCGGCTGGTTCGAGGCCAACCCCGCGCGACAGACGATCGACTCCTACGCGAACGCCCACCTCGACCAGGTCGCGGCCATCTACCGCGACGCCCTCGACCAAGCGTCGGAACTGCCGGGCTCCTAGCCTCGCTGGAACCGGCCGCGCCGTCGCCTCCGATCTGTGCGAGGATTGGGCCATGAAGAAAACCCTCCTAGTACTCGCGGCCGTGGGCGCGCTCGCCCTCTCCGCATGCTCGTCGGACGAAAGCTCCGACGCTACGCCTGGAGGCAATGGCGACGACCAGAACCCACAGGCAACCCCTCAGGACAACGGCAACGACGGCCCCCCCAGCGGCGACATTTGCCAGATGCTCGCCGACAGCGAGGACCTGAGCGACGACATCAACGCGGCAAACGATGTGCTCGACGATCTCATGGAGGACCAGGCGAATTGGAACTCCCCGGAAACCGTCGCGGCTCTCCACACCCAAGGCCAGGCGATGCTTGAATACGGCAACGACCTCGTGTTCATGTACGACAGGGCCGCCGCGCAGGCTGGCGACCCGGAGGTCTCCGCGGCGTTCGAGACGTTTTCGGATTTCCTGGAATTGATGTACGTGGGGCTGGGCCAGGCCGCCGTCGAGGCCGACTCGATGATGGACTACTTCATGAACTGGACCACGTATATGAGCACGGACGACATGAGCCAGTTGATGGACGACCTCGATGAGGCCGGACCGATCATTTCGGAGTACGTCTACGACACCTGCGGAATGTCGAGCTTCGGGTTCTAAGAGCCGATCACACGGACGGCGCCGCACCTGGGGTGCGGCGCCGTTTCATGTCGAACCCCCGCCTACGGAACGACGAAGACGCCCAGGTCCGTGACCCCGGCGACGCGAGACCCGTCGTCCTCGGCGACCCCGCCGTTCAAGAGCGTCGACCAGGCCTCCGTCGCGGGGGAATAGGCCCACAGCCCGCCCACGCCGGCGACGATCCACTCGTCTCCCGACGCCCCGACGCAGCGAAGCGGTATCCCACCATCGGGTGGCGTCACCGGCTGGGAGTAGCCCGGACCGCGTTCGATAAGACCCGTCGCGACCACGGGGATCTCGTACTCGCCGTCCGATATCCGCTCCTCCAACCCCCACGCGACTCCCCCCTGAACACATCCGATCTCGAAGCGGGTCCAGTACCGGTCGGTGACGGCTCCGTCCCACGGCACGACGATCTCCATCGCGCCGGGCCGGGGCTCGAGGATCGCGATCGAGGTCAAGGGGTCGGACACCCAGGACTCCTCCACGAAGGCCAGGCACTCCACGGCCACGGCGTCGGGCGAGGCCAGGCGGAAGGACCGGCACTCCACCGGCAGGGAACCATAGGGGTCGAGGGGTCCCGGCACATCCACCGTCGGGAGCAGACCGCCGGCGTTGACATACAGCGACGCCGGATCGAAAGGCCGATCCCCCTGGGATAGGTAG
>CAYTLH010000072.1:0-14922 GCA_964438525.1 uncultured Demequinaceae bacterium
CCCTGCTCGGCGGCCACCGGTTCGGCGTCGACTCCGAGGGTGACGTGCGCGGGCGACAATACAAAGACCGCCGTCGTCACTCGCTCGATCGAGCCCCGGAGGCCGAAAGAAAGCCCGGCGGCGAAGTCGATCAGCCTCTTAGCGTCGGCGTCCGCCATTTCCGTGAGGTTGATGATGATGGGGATTCCCTCCCGGAAGGCTTGTCCGATCATCTTGGCATCGTTGTAGGAACGGGGTTTGACCGTCTGAATCATCCTGAGGTCCATGGACGCGGTCCCCCCCTCCTGCTGGGGGGCCGGACCCTTGAACCTCGGGTCGTTGACGTCGTGCAACTGGGTGACGGAGGCGGGACGACCGCCCTGTTCCGGATCGGGCGGCAGGTCGTCTTCGCTGAACCCCAGGTACACCATCGCCTTGTGGAGTGCGCCCATTGTCTTTCCTCGATCCTGGTCACGTTGAGGTCACATAGTCCTGCTCCACCACGATAGGTTGCGGGATTCGGCACCGATGGGACCGACACGCGAACGGCAGTCAGCCCGTGTGGATGATCACCCCCGCGGTTCGCCCGGTCGGGCCGTCCCGCCTATGGGAAAACTGGGCCGGAACCTCGAAGGTGCACCCCCCGACGATCCGGATCACATCCACCCCCGCCCCCCTCAGCTGCGCCTCGACGCCGAGCCGTATGTCGAGTGAGGGCGCGCCTTCAGGCGTCTCCGCCCACGCCTCTGGAACGGACTCGGCAACCTCGGCCCTCATCTGGGAAGGGACCTCGTAACACTGTCCGCATATTGCCGGTCCGACGGCGGCCTCGATCTCCCCGGAGGCCGAACCTCCGACCTGGCGCAACCGGTCGACCGCGGCCCGGGCGATCCCTAGGGCGACCCCCAACCGCCCGGCGTGGACGACGCCGACGGCCCCCGAACCGAGGTCGTTGAGCAGGATCGGCGCGCAGTCGGCCACCAGCACGCCGAGGGCGACTCCGGGCGTCGTCGTGATCATGGCGTCAGCCTGGGGCTCCCCGTCGGGACCCTCGACCACCGCGACCGTCGAACCGTGGCATTGGGACATGAAGGCGAGAGGGGCCCCCGCCAGGTTGGCGACGATGGCCCGATTCTCGGCGATCGCGTCCGGGTCGTCTCCGGTGTTCCCGCCTAGGTTGAGGGAGTCGTATGGGGGACGGCTGACGCCGCCCCGTCGGGTCGTGAAAAATGCCCGCACCCCGAGGCCGGCGTCGAGAACGGGGATATCCTCCGTCGGCATCAGCTCTTGAGGAAGTCGGGGACGTCGAGTTCGTCGTCCTCGAAGAGCCCCCCCGGCACCTTCAAGACCGCGGTTTCTTCGTCATTCCCGGGCTCCCGGTCGGAAGACTCCCCGCCGAGCCCACCGATGAGGACGTCGACCGGGGCCTTCGCCGACGCCTTCCGGGGCTTCGCCCCGTCGACCTGGCCGAGAGCCCCCACGTTGCGACGCATGGGCGGCGCGCCTCCATCGAAACCTGCGGCGATGACGGTGATGCGGATCTCGTCCCCGAGCGCATCGTCGATAACCGTTCCGAAGATGATGTTCGCCTCGGGGTGGGCCGCCTCCCGAACCAATCGGGCGGCCGTCTCGACCTCCTTGATCCCGAGGTTCGATCCCCCCGCAACGCTCAGAAGCACGCCGTGGGCGCCCTCGATGCTGGCCTCGAGCAGCGGCGACGTGATGGCAGCCTCGGCCGCGGCGATCGCCCGATCGTCGCCCCTGGCCGAGCTCACCCCCATGAGGGCGGTCCCGGCGCCCTGCATGACGCTTCGAACGTCGTTGAAGTCGACGTTGATGAGGCCGGGGGTCGTGATGAGGTCGGTGATCCCCTGAACCGCGCCTTGGAGGACCTGGTCCGCGGCCGCGAACGCCCCGAGGACGGAGAGCTTCTGGTCGTTGATCTCGAGAAGACGGTCGTTGGGGATGACGATCAAAGTGTCGACCTCAGGCCGGAGCGCCTCGATGCCCACCTCCGCCTGCTCGGACCGTCTCCGCCCCTCGAACCCGAAGGGCTTGGTCACGACCCCTACGGTCAAGGCCCCCATCATCCTGGCCACGCGCGCCACGACCGGGGCTCCGCCCGTGCCCGTCCCTCCCCCTTCGCCGGCCGTCACGAATACCATGTCCGAACCCCGAAGGGTCTCCTCGATCTCCTCGATGTGATCCTCTGCGGCCTTCCTTCCGACCTCGGGGTCGGCCCCCGCACCCAGCCCCTTGGTCAGTTCCCGGCCGATGTCGAGTTTGACGTCGGCGTCCGACATCAGAAGGGCCTGGGCGTCGGTGTTGACGGCTATGAACTCCGCCCCCTTCAATCCGACGTCGATCATCCGGTTGACGGCGTTGACGCCGCCTCCCCCGACTCCGACGACCTTGATCGCCGTGATGTAGTTCTGCGGAGAAGCCACTGCCTACCCTTTCACTCAACCCTCACCTTCAAGTTGAAGGTTAGAGTTATGTCAGGTCCGTCCACGCTTACGGTACGGCGAGGATCCACGAGAAGGCGGGAACGGCGCGCGTGTCGAGTCGATATCGCTCCGGACGACGGCGGCCGGCCGATGCGGTAGTTCGATCCCGATCTAGCCGTCCCGGGTGACGACCATGGTGGGGGCCGACACATCGATCACCGCCGGTGCGGGTTCGTCCGACGACAGCAACACCTCCACGACCCCGGCCTTGAGGGCCGAATCCTCGGCGCTGCCCCACTCGATCCGAGGCCCGTCCCGCACGAACATGGTCACCGAATCCTCGGTCTCGGCCCGTATAGCCTCGACGCGAATCGCGAGGTCGGGGGGAAGCGCCGCGGCCGCGGTCAGGGCCGCCTCCAGAATCCTCGAATTGCCCTCGCCGATCGGAACGGTGACGACGGGGAGGTCCTCGGGCGGCTGCTCGTGAACGGCCAACTCGACCCCATCGATGTCGACGAGAAGGTATCCTCGATTCGAATCGGCTACGACCGCCACCGGGACCCTTTCCACGATTTCTACGGATAATCCGTGAGGCCAGACGCGGACGGCCTGGGCGTCGTACACACCGGTCACCGAGTCGAGGGCTTCCTCGACCTCGTTGGGATCGAGCCTGGTCAGGGGCGTCCCCACGAAGGCTTCGACGGCCTGCCGAGTCGCCTCGAGGTCGACCAGGTCCCCGTCCGACGACACCGAGACCTCGTCGGCCCTCAGGGCGAAGAGGGGCGACCACCATACGATCCACACGATGACCCCCACGATCGCCAGGACCCCAAGCCTCCTGGCGACTATTCTCCCCGCGCTTGCCGGAGAGGCCCCGGCCCGTCCCCCCACGTCAGCCACCCTCCTCCTCGCGCTCCTCGAGCGAGGCGAGAATCCAGTCCGCCGCCTCCGTGACCGACCCCGCCCCCACCGTCAGGACGGCCCCCCCGGGTCGGGCGAGCCTCGCCGCCTCTGCCGCCGCCTCTCGAAGATCCTCGATCACCCGGAACGTCCCCCCCGAGGCCGGTTCGACGAGCCGTCCAATCGTCATGCCGTCCACGCCCGGTTCGGGATCCTCACGGGCCGCGTAGACGCCCGCCACGATGACGTCCGCGTCCTCGACCGTGAGGGCTTCGGCGAATCGGTCCGCCAGCAACCGCGTCCTCGAGTACAGATGGGGCTGGAAGAGGACGACCAGGCGCCCGTGCACCCGTTCCCTCGCCGCCTCGAGAAGGGCGGCGATCTCGGTCGGGTGGTGGGCGTAGTCGTCGTATACCTCGACGCCGTCGGCGCTTCCCCGGAGCTCGAACCTCCGGCCCGTCCCGCCGTACGAAGCGAGGGCCCCGGCCGCCCGCACCCCATCCGCCCCGAGGGCGACCGCGCCCGCCCATGCGGCGGCGGCATTGAGACGGTTGTGCCACCCCGGCTGGGACAGATGAAGGGGGACAGAATCGCCCTCCCTCGTCAACTCACCCTCCCCGACGACGATGCCGGCCTCCGGGTCTCTGCCGTAGGTCGTCACATCGACCCCCTCCCGTCGCAGGCGCTCGGCGAGGCTCGCGGCCCCGGGATCGTCCCGACAGGCGATGACGAGCCGGGCCCGGACGGCGAAGTCGTGGAAAGCCTCCTCAAACGCCTCCCGCGTCCCGTAGTGGTCCAGGTGGTCCGGCTCGACGTTCGTGACGACGGCGATCTCCGGCTCGTACGCGAGAAAGGATCCGTCGGACTCGTCCGCCTCGATGACCGCGACATCGGCCGCCCCGGCATACGCCCCGCCCACGGCCCCCGCCACCCCGAGCACCGGGGCTCCGATCGCGAACGTCGCGTCGATTCCCGCCCCGTGGAGCGCGCACGCCATCATGGCCGCGGTCGTGGTCTTCCCATGCGCCCCCGCCACCGCCACCACCCTGAGTCCGAAGACGGCCCTGGCCAGCGCCTCGGAACGATGGACGACCGGGAGGCCGGACGCCCTCGCGGCAACGAGTTCGGGATTGGATTCCCGGATGGCCGAGGAGACGACGACCTCGGCCGCCCCGGCGATCGCGGCGGGGTCGTGGCCGACCGCCACCTGGACGCCCTCTCCAGCCAGGGCCCGGAGGTACGGCCCGTCCGCGCCATCCGAACCGGAGACGGGAACCCCCTTCCGGTGAAGGAGGTAGGCGACGGCGGACATCCCCGCGCCTCCCACCCCGATGAAGTGGACCCTGTCCTCCGTCACCTCGCCGCTCCTTCGATCATGTCGGCGAGCCTCTCGGCGCCGTCGACGATCCCGATGCGGCGGGCCGCTGAGGCCATGGCGCGGCCCGTGTCCTGGTCGAGGAGCATCGCCTCGAGCCGGAGGGTGAGCGCGGCCCCGGTCAGTTGGTCGTCCTCGATGAGCGTGGCCGCCCCCGCGTCGACGGACGCGGCCGCGTTGAGGGACTGCTCTCCGTTGCCGATGGGCAAGGGCACGTAGAGCGCGGGAAACCCCAGGGCCCCGACCTCCGCCATGGTTCCCGCCCCGGCCCGGCACACGATCGCGTCGACCGCGGCATACGCCATCCCCATGTTGTGCTCGTATTCCCGGATGACGTACTGGCGACGGTGCTTGGCCGGAAGGTCCCCGAACGCCCGCTCGGCGTCCTCGTCCTTTCCCTTTCCGGTGAGGTGGATGAGGTGGATCCCGTGACCGACGATGGCTGGAATGGCCTCCGCCACCGCCTTGTTGAGCCTCGCCGCCCCGAGCGATCCCCCAACGACGAGCGCCGCCACGGCATCGTCCGGCCATTTGAGGGCCGCTCGGGCGCGGGCGCGGACGTCGTCGGCCTTGCCGGCTCGCCTGAGGGTCGCAAGCTCCACCACCTCCTTCCGAAGGGGAAATCCCGCGACCTCGGCCCCCTGGAGCCGCGTGCCGGGGAACTGGACGGCCACCCGAGACGCCCAGCGGGCGCCCCACCGGTTCGCCAGTCCGGGTCTGGCGTTGGCCTCGTGCACGACGATGGGAAGACCCCTGCGGTGGGCGGCGACGTAGGCGGGCGCCGAAACGTACCCCCCGAACCCGGCCACGACGTCCGGGCGAACGTCGTCGAGGATCCGCCCGGCCGCCCGGATCGCCCCGACCAGACGCCAGGGAAAACTCACCGCCCCCAATCCGACCCGTCTCGGCGTCGCAGCCTTGGGTATGGTCCGCAATTCGACCCCGGCCAGGGGAACCAACTCGGCCTCCAGGCCCTGCTCCGTCCCCAGGGCGACCGTTCGGTAGCCCCGTTCGGAGAGCTCGGCGGCCGTCGCGAGGAGGGGATTGACATGCCCGGCGGTTCCCCCGCCCGCGAGCAGGAACGTCCTAGACATCGCCCACCTCCGAAGGTCGGCCGCTCATCCTCGAACGTCGAACCCGTCGGGCGCGAAGGGCCTCCCTGGCCCCCGGCTCCCCCCTCGCGAAGGCGAGCAGGATCCCGATGCCGACAAGCGACGTGACAAGGGACGATCCCCCCGAGGAGACCAAGGGGAGGGGAACCCCGGTAACGGGGGCCAGCCCGACGACGACCGCGATGTTGAGGCAGGCCTGCCCGACGATCCACGCCCCGATGGCGGCCGCGCTGATCTGGACGAAAGGGTCGCGATGGCGCCGGACGATGCGATGGACGGCGAGAACGATCATGGCGAGGGCGACCAGGACGAAGACGGTTCCGACCAGCCCGAACTCCTCTCCGAGGATCGCGTAGATGAAATCATTCGACGCCTCCGGCAGATACGACCATTTCTCCCTTGACAGTCCGGGCCCGAGGCCCCACACCCCCCCGGACGCGAGGGCCCACGTTCCGTGGGTGACCTGGAAGCATTCGTTGAGCCGATCGCAGTCCGGGGACCACCACGAGGTCACCCTCTCGAGGAGGGCCGGCCGAAGGGAGACGAGGGCGGTCAGGCCGGCGACCGCGCCGAGAGTGCCGGCCGTGAAGAATCTCAGGGGGAGACCCGCGGTGAAAAAGGCCGCGGAAATCAGGATGATCATGACCGCGGCCGTCCCGACGTCCGAACCGGCCAACACCAGGGCGACGACCGAAGCCGCAACCACCCCGGTCGGGACGAGGGCCCCCCGCAGGGTGGCGAGTCGATACCTCAGGTGGGACAGGGCGAGCCCGAGGTACAGGGCGAGAGCGAGTTTGGCGGCTTCGCTCGGCTGGGCCGAGAAGTCACCGAAATCGAGCCAGTTGCGGTTCCCCCCGGCCGAACGCCCCCAGGGGGAGAGGGCAACCAATACGAGGGACAGGATGCTCAGCACCAACAGCCAAGGGGCCAGGTGGGCGAAGAACGCCGGGGTCGCGCGACTGATGAGAATGCACAGGGAAACGCCGATCGCCAGGTAGACGACCTGGGCCTTGAAAAGGGAAAAGGGGTCGCCTTCGTTCTTGATGGAATCGATGGACGAGCTCGATAGGACCACCGCGAGGCCGACGACGACCAGCGTCGCGGTCGAGGACGCGAAGAGGTCATAGCTGGTCGCCGAGGAGGCGAGACGGCCGGGAGACACGCGGGTCGCGGTGACCGCCATGCCTTCCTCCTACCGTTCGAGTGCCCTCACCGCCTGGGAGAAGGCCTCCCCGCGGTCCGCATAATCGCGGAATTGGTCCATCGACGCGCACGCCGGAGACAGCAGGACCGTGTCCCCGGGGTGCGCCAAACGGCGGGCGGCCTCGACCGCCCGTTGCATCACAGTGTCACCCGGCTCGACGACGACGGCCGGGATTCCGGGAGCGTGTCGCCCGAAGGCCGCCGCGAGGGCGTCCCGATCGAGCCCGATGACGACTGCGGCGCGAAGCCGAGGGGCGACGTCCTCGACGAGGGGGGCGAGGTCCGCGCCCTTCGCGAGCCCCCCGACGATCCACACGGCCGTGCCGTCCGGGATCCCCCCGAAGGCCGCCCGGGCCGCATGGATGTTCGTCGCCTTGGAATCGTCGACGTACAGCACCCCGTTGACGGTCGCGACGGGCGCGGTCCGATGGGGATCGAGCCGGAAACCCCTGAGTCCCTCGCCCACCCGCTCCGGGGCGACGCCCGCCGACCGGGTCAGGGCCACGGCCGCCAGGGCATCCATCACCAGGTGGGGCGGGATCTCCCCCTGCACCAGGTGCCCGAGATCCGACACCCGGGCCACCTCGACGGCTTCCGTCTGCCTCCTCGGCACGAACGCCCGATCCACGATCATCCCGTCGATCACTCCCACCTGGGCCACGGCCGGGGCCGAGAGGGTGAGCCCGACGGCCCGGCACCCCTCCTCCACGTCGGCCGCCCGGACCATGCCCTCGATCTCGGGGATGGTCACGGGGTAGAGGCAGGCCTCCCGGGTGCCCGCATACACCCGCGCCTTGTCCGCCCGGTAACCCTCCGCCCCCCCGTGCCAGTCCAGGTGATCGTCGTCGACGTTGAGGCATACGGAGGCGTGGGGTTCGAGGGACGAGGTGTAGTGCAGCTGGAAACTCGAGACCTCGACGACGAGGAGATCCAGCCTTCGTCCGGACGTCGAGATGACGGGTTCCCCGACGTTCCCCGCGACCGCGACGTCCATCCCCCCCGCGCGAGCGATGGCCCCGGCCATCCCCACCGTCGTCGTCTTGCCGTTTGTCCCCGTGACGAGCACCCATGGGGTCGAGGGGTCCCTCAGCCTCCATGCCAGTTCGACCTCGCTGACGATGTCAATCCCGGCATCCTCGACTGCCCGCAGGGCGTCCCCCGCCGGGGGCCACCCGGGCGACGCCACCGCCAGGTCGAAGCCGTCGAGCCCCACGCCGTCGAGGTCGGTGTGATCGGCAGGTTCCCGCTTGTCGATTGTGACGATGGATGCCCCCTCCCCATCGAGGGCCTCGGCCACCGCCTTCCCCGTGACCCCCATCCCAAGGATCAGAACCTGGGTCCCCCGAAGCGTCATAACGAGGCGGCCCACTCGGCGTAGAACAGCCCCATCCCACCCGCCGTGCACAGGCCGGCGATGATCCAGAACCGGGTCACGATCGTGACCTCGCTCCACCCCAACTGTTCGAAGTGGTGATGAAGCGGCGCCATTTTGAACAGCCGCCTCTTCGTCAACCGGAATCCGGCCACCTGGAGGATCACGGACAGCATGACGATGACGAACAAGCCCCCCATGATGGCGGCCAGGAGCTCTGTCCGGGATACGATCGACATCCCCGCGATAGCGCCGCCGAGGGCCAGGGCCCCGGTATCCCCCATGAAGATCCTGGCCGGCTGGGCGTTCCACCACAGGAAACCGAAGGCGGCCCCGGTGATGGCCGAGGCCAGGATGGCAAGATCCCCCGGATCCCTGATGACGTAACAGTTGGGAAGCGCCCCGTCGAGCCCGCACCACTGGTTCCCCTGCCAGATGCCGATCAGCGTATAGGCCGCGAAAAAGACCATGGCGGCACCGGTGGCCAGCCCGTCCAGGCCGTCGGTCAGGTTCACGGCGTTGGACCAGGCGGTGATGAGGAAGTTGGCCCAGATCACGAACAGGATGATCCCCGCCACCGTCCCCCAGACGGCCAGGTCGAAGGCGGTGTCGCGCAGGAGCGAGACGCTGGTCGAGCCGGGCGTGACCCCCCGGGCGTTCTCGAACCTGAGGGCCAGTACCCCGAAGGCGATCCCCACGGCGCCTTGGCCGAGAATCTTCCAGCGGGCCTTGAGGCCGAGGGATCTCTCCCGCGAGATCTTGATGACGTCGTCGATGAAGCCGATGAGGCCGAGCCCCACCATGAGCCCGACGACGAGCAGGGCGGATACGTGAATGGGGCGGCCCGTGATGGCGCTCGACCCCAGCCAACCCGCGATGGTCGCGAGGATGAGGACGACGCCGCCCATCGTCGGGGTGCCGCGTTTGGTGTGGTGGGACGCCGGACCGTCGTGGCGGATGAACTGCCCATACTGGCGCCGGGTGAGGTACGCGATGAACAGGGGGGTCCCCAGGAGAGAGACGACGAGGGCGATGGCCCCCGCGAGGACGACGGCGATCATTGGGCGGCCTCCGCGAGCCGATCCGCCAATTCCCACAGACCCGAGCCGTGTGAGGACTTCATGAGGACCAGGTCTCCGGGTGCGAGGGTCCGGTCGAGAAGGGCGACGGCATCGTCGACGGTGTCGGCGAACTCCACCGTGGTCACCTGTCCCTGTCGCACGGCCACATCGTACGCGGGCCTGGCCCCCTCCCCCACGACGACGAGGCCGTCGAGCCTCAGACTTCCCGCCAATCGCCCCACCTCCTCATGCGCCGACTCGGACTCCGCTCCCAGCTCGAGCATCTCCCCGATCACCGCGATCGCCCTCCGGCCGCCCGACATCTGGCCGAGAGTCTCGAGAGCCGCCCTCATGCTTTCGGGGGACGCGTTGTACGCGTCGTCGATTATCGTGACCCCGTCCGGCGTCGTCGTCAGCGCCATTCGATGGGGGCTGACGGCGTGGGCCTCGCACAGCCGTTCGCTTGTCTCCTCGAGGCTCATCCCCCGAGACAGCGCGACGGCCGCGGCGGCGAGGGCGTTCGTGACGTTGTGGCGTCCGACGAGGCGGAGGGTCACGCGAGCCGACTCCCCCCTCCAGGTCAGGGAAAAGCGGGGTCGGCCACCCTCGAGGGTGAGGTCGCGGGCCCGGACGTCTCCCGATTCGATCCCGAACGTCGTCACCCGGTCCGCCAACTTCGCCATGACGCTGACCCTGGGATCGTCACCGTTGAGTATGGCGGTCGCCCCCTCGGCCCGCCCTCGGATGATCTCGGCCTTCGTCTCGGCCACGGAGTCGAGGGATTCGTACATCCCGATATGGGCGGCGCCGACGGCCAAGACGACGGCGATGTCCGGTGGCGCGATCTGGCACAGCCGCTCGATGTGCCCTGCCCCGTTCGCCCCCATCTCCAGGACGAGATTGTCCGTCTCGTCTCCCGCCTGGAAAACGGTCAAGGGCATCCCGATCTCGTTGTTGTACGACTCGACTGGAACGACGACCCTCGGCAGGATCTGGGCGAGGAGGTCCTTGGTCGTCGTCTTGCCGACCGATCCCGTGATCCCGATGACCGTCGGCCGCCCCGACTCCTTGAGGAGGCGAAGGTAGTCATGGGCGATCCGGCCGAGGGCTTCAACGCAATCGTCGACGACGACGGATGGGCCGTCGACCGGCCTCGCGACCACGGCCAGCACGGCCCCGGCACGGAAGGCGTCGCCGGCGAAATCGTGGCCGTCGACCCGCTCCCCCGGGAGGGCGACATAGAGGGACCCGGGCCCGACTTCCCTCGAGTCCCGCACCACGCTCGTCACCTCGATCGCCGGGTCGGCCTTGAGGGTCCCGTCGGCCGCCTCGGCCACCCATCCCGCCGTGACCGCCCTCATGTCCGGCCCCCATCCTCGGGGCCCTTCGACCCGGATTCCCTGGCCTTCACGATCCGGTCGTGGGCCGCCCGGAAGGCGTCCCTGTCGTTGTACCGGTAAAACACTCCCGCGATCTCCTGGGTGGGCTCATGCCCTTTCCCCGTCACGATCACGGTGTCCTCCGGCCCCGCGATCTCGAGTCCCCGGCCGACGGCATCCCATCGCGGCGACACCTCCTCCACCCCGTCGAGCCCGGGCCGAACCTTCTTGATCCCCTCCTTGATGGCCGCCCGGATGGCGGCCGGATCCTCGGACCTGGGATTCTCATCCGTCAACACGATGACGTCGGCGAGGCGGGCGGCGATCTCCCCCATCACGGGCCGCTTTCCCTGATCCCGGTCGCCGTCCGAGCCGAACACGAGGACGAGCCGCCCCGGGGTGATGGGTCTGACCCCCTCGAGGGCGAGGGTGAGGGCATCGGGGGTATGGGCGTAGTCAACGATGGCGAGGGGATCGTCAGCGCTCCTCTCGATCACCCTCTCCATCCGGCCCGGGACCGCCCATGCCGACGCCACCCCCGCGATCGCCTCCTCGACCGAAACCCCCGCCTCGACGGCCGCGACGATCGCTAGGGCGGCGTTCGACACGTTCACCACCCCGGGAAGCGGGCAGAAGGCCTCGAACGAGGTGCGTCCGGGGCCGACGAGCTCGAAGGAGGACCCGATGCCGTCCAGCCCGACGTCGGCGCTGGCGACCGTCCAGTCGGCGGCGGGATTCGCGGCCCGGGTCGCGACCGTCACGACCGGTATCTTCGCCTGGGACACGAGTGTGACCCCGTACTCGTCGTCGATGCACACGACCCCCTTCCTCGAGCGACCCGGCTTGAAGAGCCTGGCCTTGTCCGAGAAGTACCCATCCATCGTCTCGTGAAAATCCAGGTGATCCCATTGAAGGTTGGTGAAGACGGCGACGGAGAACTCCGTCCCGCTGATGCGGTGAAGGGCGGCGGCGTGGGAGGACACCTCGGCCGTGGCGGCCGAACATCCCTCCTCCAGCATCCGGGCCAACAGGCCCTGGAGGACCGGGGACTCGACCGTCGTGCGCGGGCTCTCGACGGCCTTGTCCGCGACCCTGAGCTCGATCGTCCCCAGGATCCCGGTCTTGGGATGGACGCGCCGGAGCGCCGCGTCCACGAGATAGGAGGTGGTCGTCTTGCCGTTCGTCCCGGTCACCCCGACCAGGGTCAGGCGATGGGAGGGGTCCCCGTAGACCGCGGCCGCCGCCTCTCCGATCGCGACCCGAGGCTCCTGGGCGATCAACATCGGTATCCCGAGCGACTGGGCGATCCGGGCCCCCTCGTCGTCGGTCAGGATCGCGAACGCCCCCTGACGTACCGCTTCGGCGGCGTAGAGGGCGCCGTGGACCTTGAGGCCGGGGAGCGCCCCGAAGAGGTCTCCCCGTCGAACGGTCCGACTGTCGACGCTCGCCCCGGTGATCAGGGCCTCCCCGGGCCCGCGAAGGTCGGCCTTGGCCCGGGGTGCGAGGCGGGCGAGGGCAACCGCCTCGACGTGGGAGGGGCGAAGCGCGAAATCCTCCATCGTCAGCCCCAGGTGATCGGGTAGAGGGCTTCCGCCGCCTCGCTTGGGGGCACCCCCAGGGCCCGGAGGCCCTCCGAGGTGATGTCGGCGAAGATGGGAGCCGCGGCCAAACCGCCGTAGATCGTCGTCGTCGGGTTATACAGGATCACGGACACGACGATACGCGGATCGTCGGCGGGTGCGATGCCGATGAAAGACGCGACGACGTCGTTCATCTCCCCCGTCCCATCGGAGGCCTGAGCCGTCCCGGTCTTCCCCGCGATGCGATACCCAGGAACCTGGGCCCTTCCTCCCGTGCCCTCGGAGACGACGGATTCCAGCATGAGCATGAGTTCGTCGGCCGTCTTCTCGGAGACGACCCGCCGCCCCTCGGTCCTCTCGACGGGAGTGAAGATCCCGTTCGCCGCCTCGAATCCCTTGACCACCGTCGGAGAGACGGAGACCCCCCCGTTGGCGATGGTCGCGTACACCTGAGTCATCTGCAGGGCAGTCCCCGAGACCCCCTGGCCGAATAGGACCGCGTACTCCGTGCGTCCGTCCCAGGAGTCGACGTCGTGGAGTATCCCGGCCGATTCCCCGGGAAGCCCCACGTCCGTAGCCTCCCCGAACCCGAAGGCCCGGAGGTAGTCGTAGCGCTGCTCGGGTGTCAGCCTTTCGCCCGCCTGGATGGTCCCCGTGTTCGACGACTCGGCCAGGATCCCGGTCAGGGTCAGCCGAAGGGTGTAGTGCTCGTGCGAATCATGGAACGTCTGACCGTTTGGGGTCGTGTACCGATAGGGGGCGTAGTACCGGGTCGTCGGCGTCGCCAAGCCCTCCTCGAGGAGGGCCGCCATGGTGACAACCTTGCCGGTCGAGCCCGGCTCGAAGACGTCGGATACGGCACGAGACCCGCGATCTCTCTCAGCCGAGCGACCGGGGCTATTGGGGTCCACCGCGGACGAGTCGGCCAACACGTACACCTCTCCGGTCTCGACGTCCATGACGATGGCGACCCCCCATTCCGCCCCCGTCGACGAGACACCACGGTCGAGCCTCTGCTGAACGAGCCACTGGAGGTCCCGGTCGATGGTCGTCACCAGGGTTTGCCCCGGAATGGCCGGGCTTTCCTCCCGGACTCCGGTGGGAATGACGACGTTTCCCCCGCCCCTTTCGTAGGTCAACGATCCGGGTCTCCCGAGGAGGACGTCCTCATAGACGTATTCGAGGCCGGCGATGCCCCACGTGCCTTGCCGGTCCGACACCCCCCCGACGAAGCCGACGACGTTGCCGGCAACCTCGTCATTGGGATAGACACGCGTCGACGTCGGCTCCCCCTCGATCCCGGCTATCCTTTCCGCCTGGACGAGGCTCCAGGTCTCCGGTGTGACGTCCTTGGCGACGTAGGCGAAGGACGAGTTCCCCGTGAGGGACGCCTCGAGCGACCCCTCCGATAGGCCGAGGATCGGGGATAGTATCTCAGCCGCATCCGAGGGGCCGGCCGCGACTACCCGTCCATTCTGGGTACGCTTCCACCCGGCCAACTCCTGCTGGTCGACCCATACGTGATATCGGTCGACGGAGGTGGCGAGGACGACGCCATCCCGGTCGACGATCTCCGCTCGAGGCGGCGTGATCTCCGAGGTCACGAGCCTCGTGCCCAGGGCCTCGGCGGCGAGGTCACCGGAGTCGATCGCTTGAATCTCGACGAGACGGAAGGCCAGCACCGCCAACACGGCCATCGCGAGGGCGGTCACGATCGACTGCCTCCTGGCGGGATCTCCGATACGCGGGGCCCGTCCTCGGGACGTTCCCGGGGGCGCCTCCCCGGATCGGAGGGTCCGGGAATCGATATCGACGTAGGTGAGGCTCATCCCTCGCCCCCCGCGTGTCGAATGGCCCCATCCTCGAGGATGATGTATCCGACGTTGTCCGCCGGCGTCATCCCCAATGCCGCGGCGCGGTCCGCGAGGCTCTGGGGTGCGGCATTCTCGTCGAGCTGGAGGAGAAGGTCGGCTCGCCGCTCCGCGAGGTTAGCCGTCTCGATGAGCAGATCCCGGGCCTCGTACGCCCCCGAAGCCATGGTGGTGTTGAGGAGGAGAACGGACACGAGGGCCCCGACGACGATGGAGACGCACAGGATGGCGAAGGGCACGATCGACCTTCTGGGTGTCAACTCGGTTGTGGACGTCATGCGCCTTCCCTCCTCCCGGGCGTCTCCGCTATCTTCTCCGCGGCCCGCAAACGCACGGGCCGACTCCTGGGATTGGCCTCGACCTCGGCCGGAGTCGCCTTCTCCGCGCCGTTGGTCAGGAGCCTGAGGTACGGCCGATCCTCGTCCCTGATCGCCGGCATCCCCTTGGGGGCTCGAATCTTCGCCCCCTCGTTCAGGATCCGCTTCACCATGCGGTCTTCGAGGGAATGGTAGGACAGGACGACGATCCTTCCCCCGACGGACAGGGCGTCGAGGGCCCTCGGGAGGGCCCGGGCGAGGCAGGCGAGTTCGTCGTTGACGGCGATCCGGAGCGCCTGAAAGGTCCGCTTGGCCGGGTTTCCCCC
>CAYTLH010000073.1:0-3051 GCA_964438525.1 uncultured Demequinaceae bacterium
TGTCGCGGTGGACGAGCCCCGCCGCGTGGGCGTACTCGAGGCCCGTGAGCACCCCGGCGACGATCTCGATGGCCTCGTCGATCGGCGCGGCCGCGCCCTCCTTGAGGATGTCGCGGACGGTGTGGCCCTCGACGTACTCCATGACGATGAAGGGGACGACCTGATGTTCGCCCGTCGGGAGGGCGATCGTCTCCTCTCCGGTGTCGTAGACGGCGACGACAGCGGGGTGGTTGAGTCCCGCGGCCGCCTGTGCCTCGCGTCGGAAACGGGTTTGGAAGGACGGGTCTCGGGCGAGGTCGTGACGCAGGATTTTTATAGCGACGGTCCGACCCAGACGAGAGTCGTACCCGATGTAGACCTCGGCCATGCCTCCACGGCCGATGAGTTCGCCCACCTGGTATCGATTGGCGAGCACCCGTTTCGCTTCAGTCATCCCGTCCCTGTCGTGTCGAGGTGTCGAGGCTCATTCTTGCATCCTTAGAACGACTATCTGCGTCTTTACGCGTCAGGCCGAGGACGGCGGTCCTTGGGGGATACCGCCGGCGGCATGGCGCGCCCTGGGGCCCCTCCCTTATGCCGAGGGGCAATCGACTGTGGCGGGGTCCGGTTTCGGAGCCGTCGCTCCGTCGGGGACGGAAGCCGGAGGTTACCGAGGAGCCCGGCGAGACGATCCGCGGAGGTGGGCCGACGCTTGGGGTCCTTGCAGAGGAGGTCGACGACGAGGGCGGCCAACCCAGGAGTGATGGAGTCGGGAAGAGGGGGCACGGGATCGTTGACCTGGGAGACGGCGATCTCGACCGGGGTCGCAGCCGTGAAGGGCCGTTTTCCGACGAGGGCCTCGTAGGCGATGATCCCCAACGCGTAAATGTCCGATTGGGGTGTCGCGGGTCGCCCGAGGGCGAGCTCGGGGGCTAGGTATTGGGCGGTGCCCATAACCATGCCCGTCTGGGTGAGAGTCGTCTGGTCGCGGGCCCGGGATACCCCGAAGTCCGTGATCTTGACCATATCGTCCGGTTGGATGAGCAGGTTTCCGGGTTTGACGTCCCGATGAATGATTCCGGCTTCGTGTGCGGCCTGGAGCCCGTGGCACGTGTGGATGAGGATGGTGACGAGTCGGCGTTCGTCCAAGAACACCTCTCGTTCGAGGATCGACGCGAGGGATTCGCCGTCGACCAGTTCCATGACCATATAGGCGTTGCCCTCGTAGGAACCATAGTCGAGGACCTGGCAGATGTTGCGATGGGACATGGAGGCGGCGTTCCGCGCCTCGATCTCGAATCGCTTGAGAAAGACGACGTTGTCACCGGCGTCCTCCTTGAGAACCTTGATCGCGACGTCGAGGTCGAGTTCCTCGTCGTGGCCCTGCCACACCTGGCCCATGCCCCCCACGGCGAGGAGGGTGATGAGGCGGTATCGTCCGTCGAGAACGGAGCCGATGGCGATCATCCGACGTCCCCCTGTTCTTGTTCGAGCATAAGGGCCTCGAGGATCACCTTCTGGGCGATGGGAGCGGAAACCCGCCCGCCGGTCGCCTCATCCCCGAGGCTTCCGCCGTTCTCGACAAGGACGACGACCACGACGACGGGATCGTCGGCCGGGGCGAAGCCCAGGAACCAGGCGTGAGGAGACGAGTCGGTTCCGGTCTCAGCCGTGCCGGTCTTGCCCGCCACGTCGACCCCTGGGATCTGGGCCGCCGTACCCGTGCCGTTATCGACGACCTCGATCATCATGTCCCGCAGGTGGCCGGCGTTCTCTGGGTCGAGGGGCGTGGCCAGGATCGAGGGTTGGGTCGTATCGAGGATCCGGAAAGCGGAATCCCTGGCACCTGCGACGAGGTACGGCCGCATGAGCACGCCGTCGTTGGCGATCGCTGCACCGACCATGGCCATCTGGAGGGGCGTCGCGCGGACGTCGAACTGCCCGATCGCGGACATGGCCGTCGAGGGTTCATCCGGAGAGCCGGGAAGCCGGGAGGCGGTCACGGGTAGGGGGATCTCGAGGGTCTCTTCCCAGCCGAAGTCCTCGGCCTTCGACTTGATCGGATACCAACCGAGGGAAAGTCCCAGGTAGGCGAACGGGGTGTTGCAGGAGTTCGCCAAGGCATAGGACAGGGTCGAGGACTCGACGTCGCCGCACGGGTGGCCGCCGTAGTTCTCGATGGTCGTATCGGTCAAGGGAAGCTCGAGTTCCGTCGGCGCGTACACGAGGCTGTCCGGGGTCAGGCCGGCTTCGAGCGCCGCGGCCGCCGTGACGAGTTTGAAGAGCGACCCGGGCGGGTAGGTGTCGCCGGAGATGGCACGGTTGACGAGCGGCTTCGCGGGATCGGCCTCGAGGGCCCCGTATTCCTCCATTACCGCGGCGCTGGAGTGGCCGGCGAGGACCGATGGGTCGTAGCTGGGAGTGGAGACCATCGCGAGGATCTCGCCGGTCCGGGGGTCGAGGGCCACGACCGCCCCGGATTGGCCCTCCAGGGCGTCGAAGGCGACGCGTTGAAGCGAGGATCGTATCGTCAACTCGACCGACGCTCCCTGTTGGTCTTTTCCGGAAAGGAGGTCCCCAAGCCTCGACCAGAAGAGAGAATCGGAGGTCCCGTTGAGGAGGTCGTTCTCGAATTCCTCGACGCCCGTGCGGCCGTAGACGATGGAGTAGAAGCCCGTGACGGGGGCATACAGCGGGCCGTCGACGTACATCCGCTGGTAGTGGAAGGCGTCGTCGACGGCAACCGAATACGCGATCGCCTCCCCGTCGACCACGATCGGACCCCGGAAGGTCCCGTATTCCCGATACAGGGTCCGGTTATTTCGGGGGTCCGAGTTCAACGACTCCGCTTGAGCGAATTGGATCCAGGTGGTCGCGACCATGAGGGCGAGGAACATGACGAGGGTGAGCACTGCGAGGCGGCGGATGGGCAGGTTCATGTCTCGAGCGCCTCCGATCGCCGGGCTCCGTCGGATACCCGTAGAAGGAGCGCGATGACGATCCAGTTCGCCAGCAGGGAGGAGCCGCCATAGGCGAGGAAGGGAGTGGTCAGACCTGTCAGGGGGACGATCC
>CAYTLH010000074.1:0-5388 GCA_964438525.1 uncultured Demequinaceae bacterium
GCCCATCCTCGACGAGGAGGAGGATCGCCATCCCGGTGACGTGCTTGGAGACGGAAGCGATTTCGAATGCCGTCTCCGGTGTGATCGGGGTCGCGGATGAGACCTGAGCGGATCCCGCCACTCCAGCCCACACCACCTCGCCATACCTGGCGACAGCCGCCGAACACCCTGGCCCTTCGGCATTCGATACCAGCCTCTCGATGACCTGATCGGAAGCGGCTGCTCGTTCAGCGTCAATGCTGGGGGATGGTTCGGGATCGGTACCCGCTGTGCAGGCGCAAAGGGTGAGCGCGATGCACGACGCAAGGGCGATCTGGGTCCATGGCGTTCGGTGGAGCGGTGTGGTTGCTGACGCCGTGACGGCGGAAGTCGAGGTATCCATACTGTGACCGTAACAACGGTGAATCGGGACCCACTATTGGGGAGGCCCCTGGTCTTCGTCGGGGATTCCCCTGACCATTCGGTCATCAATACGAACTGGGGTTCGACCCCTACCCCACGCGGTGGAGCCACCGGACGGGCGCGCCGTGGCCGGCGTATCGGAACGGCTCCAGCTCCTCGTCCCACGCCGTCCCCAAGGCTAGATCCAGAGTCCGCTTGAGGTCGGCGGCGTTCCCCCCGGAGTCCAGCGCCGCCCTCAGGCGGTCCTCCGGAACGACGACGTTGCCCGCCACGTCCGTGACCGCGTAGAAGATTCCGAGGGCCGGGGTATGCGACCAGCGCCCACCGTCGGAGCCATACGAGGCGTCCTCGGTCACCTCGTAGCGGACGTGCTCCCAGCCCCGCAGGGCGGACGCCAACTGGGCCCCGGTCCCCTGAAGCCCCTGCCAGGGCATCTCGCATCTGAGGAGGTTCGGCCCGGCGGGTTGCTCGGTCCAGTCGAGGGATATGCGAGACCCCAGCACGTTGCCGACGGCCCACTCGATGTGGGGGCACATGGCACGCGTGGCAGAGTGCACGAAGAGAACGCCGCGAGTGATGGCAGCCATGGCCTCTCCTTCCTGTCTAGGTGCGTCTTCCCCAACGACCTCGACAGGCGGAGCCGGCGCGTCTCGCGCGCACCTCTAATCGTGCCTCAATCGGGCAAATTACGCCAGTGTGATCCGTTTCGGGTGTGTCGGGGTGTGATCCAGGTCACTCCTCCATCGACCCTCCATACGAGCGGATTTACCATGGTGGAATGATCCTCCACACTGATCGCTTGATCCTGCGCGCCTGTACCCCCAAAGACCTCGACCCCATCCATTCGTACATGTCCGACCCCGAGGTCTGCCGCCTGACCTCCGCCGGCCCCTTCAAGAAACGCGACACCGTCACGTTCCTCGAGGGGCTGTGTCTTCGGGACGAGGGTCGACGCGGATACACGATCATCGAACGCGACACCGGGGAATTGATCGGGCACGTGCGGTGCCAACCCTACGAGGAGGAGACGTCAGAGATCGGATGGATCCTCCGCCGCGACCGCTGGGGACGCGGCTTCGGAACCGAGGCCGGCCGCACCATGTCCGCCGTCGCCGCCCGCTTGCCCGGCATCGCCCGCATCGCCGCCCGCTGCCGCCCGGAGAACGCCGCCTCGAAGCGAATCATGGAGAAACTCGGCATGGAATACGTCAAGACAATCGACGACGACGTGCTCATGGACGGACAGGCGGCTCCGTCGCTGTTGTACACGATTCCCGCCTCGCGGGTATTGCCGAAGGAGTTGGTCGGGGCGGACGCCTGACCCGCTACATCAACTTCTCGCGCATCTCCTTCATCGCCTTCTTGCGCACGTCCTTCGTCAGCCGGTCGATGAACAGCTTCCCCTCCAGGTGGTCGGTCTCGTGCTGGACGAGCCTGGCCCAGATCTCCTCGCCCTCGACGACGACGGGGTTGCCGTCGAGATCCGTTCCCTCGCATTTGGCGTAGGCGGGCCTCTCGCACGGGTACCACAGGTCGGGGATCGACAGGCAGCCTTCCTCGCCCAGCTCCTGAAACTCCTCGCTCATCTCGACCACGACCGGATTGAGCACATACCCGGCGTTATCGTCGATGTTCCAGGAGAAGGCGCGGAGGCTGACGCCGATCTGGTTGGCCGAAAGCCCGGCCCGGCCCTCCGCGTCCACGGTGTCGAGGAGGTCCTGGACGAGGGAGCGGACGCGATCGTCGATCTCGGTGATCGGCTCGCAGGGGGTGCGAAGCACGGGGTCGCCGCTGATCCGGATCTCTCGCATAGGCATGGCGGTATTCTTCCACGCCCAACGCCGGGTGCCGCCCCATCCGCGCCGATCCCCCTACGATGGTCGGATGACTGTGGAAACCGACCGCCTCATCCTCCGCCCCTACGCGATGTCCGACGCCGACGAGGTCCACGCCTACGGCTCGGATCCGGAGGTTTGCCGCTACACCGATTTCGGACCCAACTCCCGGGAGGATACGATCGCGTTCCTGACCGCCGTGACCGATCCCGACCACCCCGCGATCGACTTCGCCATCGTGCTACGCGAGACGGGCCGGGTCGTCGGGGGTGTCGGCGCGCGCCCCAAGGAAGACGGACGATACGAGTTCGGTTGGGTGCTCAGGCGGGACCAATGGGGGCAAGGCCTCGTCTTCGAGGCGGCCCAGGCCCTCGTGGCCCACGTCCTCACCCTCGACGGGGTCACGACCCTATGTGCCCGATGCCGCCCGGAGAACCTCGCATCGGCCCGGATCATGGAGAAGCTCGGCATGGAGTTCGTCCGGCGAATCGAGAGGGATCAGGAGGTCCGGGGCGAGTGGAAGGACTCCCTCCTCTATGAGATGGCTGCCGACGGGGCGGGACCTGTGCCAGCCTAGGGGCATGGAGGAAACTAGGGACGACGCGGTCGCGTGGGTGGCGGCCACGGCCGAACAGACCCGGGTCGCCGAGGAACCCGTGCTCGATCGGGTCGGCGAAGACCCCCTCATGGACCGGGCGGCCGACGCCGTGGCGGCCGAGGCGCGGACGATGCTGGGAGGCGCGGTCGAAGGTCGGACCATCGTGATCCTTGCGGGGACCGGCAACAACGGGGGCGACGCCCTCCTCGCCGGGGCATTGCTCGCCCGCGACGGCGCGACCGTCACGGCGGTCCTGACCGGCAGCGCCGCGCATTTGAGGGGGCTCGAACGGCTGACGGCGGCCGGGGGCTCGACTCTCGCGGCCGAGGGGTTTACGGAAAAGGCTTCGGCCCAGGCGCTTGCCGGCGCCGACTTGGTGATCGACGGCATCGTGGGAATCGGCGCCAAGCCGGGCCTGAGGGAACCCGCCACCTCCCTCGTGACCTCGATTCCCGACCGCACCCCGGTCCTCTCCGTCGACCTGCCCAGCGGGCTCGACCCGGATTCGGCCCAGGCCAACCTCCCCCACGTCCGGGCGGCCGCGACCGTCACCTTCACCACCCCCAAGCCGTGCCTCCTCCTACCCCCCGCCGCCCTCGACGTCGGCCGGGTCGTCGTGGCGCAGGTGGGCATACCGGAACCGGAGACGGACGAGGACGCGCCCCGTCGCCTCACCCCCCGAGGGGCCGCGCGCCTCTGGCCCGTCCCGGGGCCGACCGACCACAAATACTCCCGGGGCGTCGTCGGAATCGTGGCGGGGTCCGAACGATACCCGGGGGCCGCGGTGCTCGCCTGCTCGGCGGCCGTACGGGCCGGGGCGGGGATGGTGCGGTACCTCGGCCCCTCTCGGGTTCGGGACCTCGTCGTCGCCGCCCGGCCGGAGGTCGTCGCGGACGACCCCCCCTCGACGTCGGGCGGTCTCCCGGACGCCGACGCCTGGGTGATCGGTCCCGGGGTCGGGGACGACCCCGGACAGGTGTCGGCGATGGAGAAGGCCGTGAAGGCGGGAAGTCCGCTGGTCGTCGACGCCGACGCCGTCGCATGGTTCGTGAGAAGGGGCCAGAATCATCCCACGTCCGACCCCGACGCCGTGCTCCTCACCCCGCACGCCGGGGAGCTCACCCGGGCCCTCAAGGCCATCGGGGTCGGCGTCATCGGAGGGCGGGACGAACCCCTCAAGGGTGCGGGGGCCCTCGCGGCCGCCACCAACACGACCGTGCTCCTCAAGGGGGCGGTCACCCTCATCGTGAGGCCAACGGGTTCGCCATGGAGCCAGGCGGAGGCCCCCGCGTGGTTGGCGACGGCCGGGGCCGGGGACGTGCTCGCGGGCGTGGCCGGGACCCTCATGGCGGCGGGGCTCCCGGCGGACAAGGCGGGCGCGCTCGCCGCGCTCGTCCACGGACGGGCCGCGGCCTTGGCCTCCGGTGGCGGGCCCGTCGCCGCCCTGGACGTGGCCGACGCGCTGCCCCGCACCGTCGAGGCCCTTCGCGAGGCCATCACCGCACTCTTGACCGACCCCGCTTCGTCCCCCGAGAGCCCCTAGGCGGGGATCGCGAGGCTGCGCCGGCGAAATCCCCAAAAGGCCACCCCTCCCAGGGCGACCGCCACAACGGTGAGGACCACGAGGGGCAGGGCCTCGAAGGGCTCGGCCGGGACCTTGGGTGCGTGCGTGAAAGGGGAGACGTTCAGCAGCGCCTGGGGGAATTTCAGGAGCTCTCCCAACTGGCCCATGACGAGGGCCACGACCAGCGCCCCCCAGGCGACCAGCGACGCCCACCGGGGAACGAAGGCGAAGGCCACGAGCACGAAGGCGCCGAGGGCGAGGACCGAGGGAATGAAAACGACCGAGGCCTGGAACTGACTCCACCCCCCCGCGAGGTCACCCCCGCCCGTGAGGTATCCGAGCATTCCGGCCACCCCCATTCCCGTGAGGACGGCCACGGTCCCGACGCCCGCCACGGTCGCGTGGCTTCCGAGCCACGTCCGTCGTCCGACTGCCGTCGCCAAAACCGGCTCGGCCCGTCCGGACGCCTCCTCCGCCCGCATGCGCAGGATGGATTGGATGGTAAACCCAGCCGCGGCGATCGCCAGCATCGCCATGAGGAAGGCCGCGAAGATGTCGATCAACTCGGCCCCCGGGTATAGGCCCTCCAGGAACTCGACGAACTGCGGGCTCACCTCCTCGAAATCGTCGACGCTATCGCCCACGACGCCGAAGGCGTAGGCCATCACGGCCATGCCGACCCCCCAGCCGAGGAGCGTCCCGCGGTGGAGGCGGAAGGCGAGACCCAGGGGACTGAGAAGCCCGGGCGCCGCCCGGACCGGCCCCGGCTTGTCGCGGAGCAGGCCCGCCCCGAGGTCGCGGCGGGTCGACAGACGGAAGGCGAGGCCGACGAGCGCGGCGCACAGAGCGAGGTACAGCAGCCCCACCTCCCAGTTGTTCTGGTGAAATGGACGAACCTGGTGCCCCCACCCGAGGGGAGACAGCCACGACGGCCACGCCACGATCACCTCGACCTTGCTGGGCGCGACGGTGCCGAGGGCGTCGCCGAC
>CAYTLH010000075.1:0-13023 GCA_964438525.1 uncultured Demequinaceae bacterium
CGTGGTATCCTGTCTGCATGCGACCCCACGGACAGCGCGTGCCCGACGGGTCGATCTCAAAGCTCAAGCGAGGCTGACATGACACTGTATAGCACCATCACCCCCGTCCCGCTTCCCACGCGTCTCCCGCGTGCGTGCTCCGCACCGAAAACCGGGCCCCCGGCCGGTCGGCCAAGAGGTGATGGGGGGCACCGTATGTGATCGTCACGGTCGCGATGTCTCCGGGCCGAGGCCTCTGCCCCTCGTCGGGAACCGTGAAATGGACGAGCCTGTTGTCGGGGGCCCGTCCGCTCATCCGATGCCGCTCGGCGTCTTTCCTTCCCTCATCCTCGAGGACGAGCACCTCGAGATCCCTTCCCACGATTTCCTGATTCTCCTCTAGGGAGATTCGCTCCTGGAGCGCCAACAGCCGATCGAAACGCTCCTGGACGATCTCTTGGGGGACCTGGTGGGCGAAATCGGCGGCGGGGGTGCCCGGCCTGGGCGAATACTGGAAGGTGAAAGCCGACGCGAACCTGGCCGCCTCGACCACCGCCATGGTCGCCTCGAAATCGTCATCCGTCTCACCGGGAAAGCCGACGATGACATCGGAGGTGATCGCGGCGTCCGGAAGGGCCGCACGGACCCGGTCGAGGATCCCGAGGAAACGCTCGGCCCTGTACGAACGCCTCATGGCCGCAAGGATCCGATCCGAGCCCGATTGCAGGGGCATATGCAGGCTCGGCATGACGTTCGAGGTCTCGGCCATCGCCTCGATGACGTCGTCCGTGAAGCCGGCGGGATGGGGGGAGGTGAAGCGCACCCTCTCGAGCCCGTCGATTCCTCCCGAATCCCGGAGCAGGGAGGAGAAAGCCGAGCGATCCCCGAACCCCACCCCATAGGTGTTGACGTTTTGGCCGAGGTACGTCACCTCGATCGCTCCAGACGACACGAGGGCCCGGGCCTCGTCGAGGATCTCACCCGGGGGGCGGTCACGTTCCGAACCCCTGAGGGACGGCACGATGCAGAAAGTACAGGTGTTGTTGCACCCGACCGAGATGGAGATCCATGCGGACGAGATCGAATCCCGACGGACGGGAAGGGCGGAGGGAAAGGTGACAAGGGCCTCCTCGATCTCGACCTGGGCCTCGCGGGTGTGACGGGCGCGATCGAGAAGCGCCGGCAGCGAGCCGAGGTTGTGGGTCCCGATGACGACATCCACCCAGGGGGCCTTCTCGACGATCTGGGCCCTATCCTTCTGGGCCTGGCAACCCGCCACGGCTATCTGCATCCCGGGATTGCCCTCCTTGACCGAAGCGAGAATGCCGAGGGTCCCGTAGAGCCGAGTCGAGGCACTCTCCCGAACCGCGCAGGTGTTGAGTACGACGACGCCCGCCTCGTTCGGATCGCCGTCGTGCCGGGTATAGCCGGCCTCCTCGAGCAGGCCGGCCATGCGTTCGGAATCGTGGACATTCATCTGACAGCCGAGGGTCCGGATGACGTAGGTCGACTTCCCGGTCGCGTGAGTCATTCCCGCGTGACCACGGCCTCGGCTCGAAGCTCCCTGACGACGGTCACCTTGATGTCACCCGGGTAGGTGGAGTCCCGGCCGATGCCCTTGGCGATGCTCCGGGCCAGATCCTCAACCTCCTCGTCCGGGACCTTCTCCGGCTCGACGACGACCCTGATCTCACGCCCGGCCGCCATGACCATAACGTCCGCGACCCCGTCGTACTCGCTGATCGTCTTCTCCAGGGACGCAAGCCTCTCGACGTATCCCTCGTAGTCGTCACGCCTGGCGCCCGGCCTGGCGGCGGATACGGTGTCAACGATCTGGACGATGACGGCCTCGAGCGACTCCTGGGGAACCTCGTCGTGATGGGAGGCTACGGCGTTGACGACAACGGGGTTTTCCCCACATCGGGCGAGTTCCTCGGCCCCGATCAACGCGTGAGTACCCTCTCTCTCGGCCCCGAAGGCCTTGCCCAAGTCATGGAGGAATGCCGCCCTCCTTGCCACCTCGACATCGGCCCCGATCTCCTCGGCGATCTCGGCCGCGATGCGGGCACACTCGACCAAATGGCCGAGGACGTTCTGGCCGTACGAGGTCCTGAGCCTCAGCCTGCCGATTGTCTCGACGAGGTCAGGATGCAACCCGCTGACCCCGGCCTCCGTCATGGCGTCGAGTGCCGCGGTCTTTCCCCGCTCCGGGGCCGACTCGACGGCCGCACGATAGGCGGCCTCGATGCGATGGGGTTGAATCCTTCCATCCTGGACGAGGGCGGCCAGGGTCGCTTCCGCGATTTCCCTCCTCTCGACGTCGAAGGAAGACAACATGACGGCATTCGTCCCCTCCTCGACGAGGACATTGACCCCCGTCAGGGCTTCGAAGGTTCGTATGTTTCGCCCCTCCCGCCCAATGATCCTTCCCTTCATCTCGTCCGAGGGAAGGCTGACCCATGTGACCGTCTCCTGGGTCGTCGTCTCCCCCGCATAGCGCTGCATCGCCGAGACAAGTATCTGGCGGACATTGGACTCGGCCTCCTCCATAGCCCTTCTCTCGATCCTTCGGATCGTGGTGCGGGAGTCGGCCTCGGCTTCCGCGGTCAGCCTCTTGATGAGCTCCTCGGCGGCCTCTTCCGGGGTGACCCCGGCAACGGAGGCCAGCTCGGACTTCATCTTCCTTCGGTGTGACTGCCTCTCGGAGGCCAGTTTCTTCTCGGCCTTTTCCAAGCCCTTGGCACGCTCCTCCAGGCTACGGGAGTGCATGGCAGCCGCCCTCTGGTCGTCGGTGAACTCCTTCTCCCGATCCTCGAGCCTCGCCTCACGCCTGTGGGCGTCGGCGAGGATGGTCTTGGCCTCTTCTCGAAGGGTCTCCGCGTCCCTCTTGGCCGTGTCCCTCTCCTCGGCGGCCGTCTTGCGGGCGAATTGGACGAGAAGGAGGGCGATGAGGCAGGCGGCAAGGAGCATGACGATGACGCCGGACTGCGTCCACACTTCAGCCCACATCACTCCTCCTCGAATCGGGCCGCCTCTCCCTGGGGATTGTCCCAGATATCGGCACGTTTGAGGTCGGATACAAGGGCTATGGCCATCCCCGGGGGGTATCCGCGCCTCCCTAGGGCCCCGGCGACCCGCCTAGAACGGGTCTCGTCCGACATCCCCCTGGTCGCCTCCCATCGGCGCTCGGCGAACTCCCTCGCCGTCTTCAGTTCTTCCTCATCCGAGATTTCCCCCAGCGCGGCCGTAACATCGTCCTTCCCGAACCCCTTTCGACGAAGCTCGACCCCAATGGCCCGTTTTGAACGCGCCCTGTCCCTATGCCGGGCCCTCGCGATCGCCGCGGCGAGGGCGGCATCGTCGAGGAGCCCCACCTCTCGATACCGGGCGATCACGTCCTCGGCCACGTCCTCCTCGATCCCTTTGGCCATCAGCGCTTCCTTGAGGGCGGCCGAGCTTTTGGGCGAACCCGTGAGAATCCTCAGGGCCAAGTCGCGGGCTCGCCCGGCGGGATCAACGGCCACCCCCGCCGGATCCCGCCGGGCGCGGGCCTCCATCTTTAGAGCGCTGCCTCTTCGATGGCGGCTTCCGCCTCCGCGACTACCTTGGCCGCGTCGCCCTCCGATTTGACCTCGTCCTCGGATTCGACGGCCGGCAACTGGCTCTCCTCGCCCACGTCGGGCATCGTCCCGATCCCCAACTTCTCCTTGACCTCAGCCTCGATCTCGTCGCACAGCCGGGGGTTGTCCTTCAGGAAGCTCCTGGCGTTCTCCTTGCCCTGCCCGAGTTGGTCCCCCTCATATGTGTACCAGGCCCCCGACTTGCGGACGAGGCCGTGCTCGACCCCAAGGTCGATAACGTCCCCCTCGCGGGAGATCCCAACGCCGTAGAGTATGTCGAACTCCGCCTGCTTGAACGGAGGAGCCATCTTGTTCTTGACGACCTTGACCCTGGTCCGGTTGCCCACCGGGGCCGTCCCCTCCTTGAGGGTCTCGATCCTACGGATGTCCAGCCGAACCGAGGCGTAGAACTTGAGGGCCTTCCCCCCGGTCGTGGTCTCGGGGGAACCGAAGAACACCCCGATCTTCTCCCTGAGCTGGTTGATGAAGATGGCCGTCGTTCGGGAGGCGCACAGGCCGCTCGTGATCTTTCTGAGGGCCTGGGACATGAGGCGAGCCTGGAGACCGACGTGGCTGTCCCCCATCTCCCCTTCGATCTCCGCCTTGGGTACGAGGGCCGCCACGGAGTCGATGACGACGACGTCCACCCCACCCGACCGGATGAGGATGTCGGCGATCTCGAGGGCTTGCTCCCCCGTGTCCGGCTGGGAGACGACCAGATCCTCGACCTTGACCCCAAGTTTCTTGGCGTATTCCGGGTCGAGGGCGTGCTCGGCATCGATGAAGGCTGCCACCCCCCCGTCCTTCTGGACGTTCGCCACCGCATGCAGGGCCAGGGTGGTCTTCCCGCTCGACTCCGGCCCGTAGATCTCCACGATCCTCCCCCGAGGCAACCCCCCGATCCCGAGGGCGAGGTCGAGGGAAAGCGAACCCGTCGAGATCACCTCGACCGGGACGGCCTCTCCCTCCCCCAGCCTCATGATCGACCCTCGACCGAACTGTCGGTCGATCTGCCCCAAGGCCGTCTCAAGGGCCTTCGCCCGATCCTCCTTGGCCATGTCCGTCACCTCACGATTCGTCGTGTGTCGCTTTCCCTACCAGACTCGACCCTAGGCCCAGCCCCTGACATCGACGATGACCGGCCTTACCCCTGGGGAAAGCCAGTTCTTGACGACGTCCTGGGGACAAGATTACCGAACACATGTTCGAATAGACGCTTTGACGCTTCGGCGTGTCGCCACCCGCCGGGACCCCCAGCAAACGGAGAGAGGCCTAGGCCCCCTGTCGAGAGGAGCCGAGTACCGGACGGCGTTTGGTCGCCAACCACTCGGGGATGGTATCCGGGACGGCCGGCACGTTGTCGATGGCAACAGCCGCCTCCGCCAGGGCGAAACGGTCGGAAACCTCGCCAAGGATCTCTGACATGGGAATGTCGAGGGCCTCGCAAATGGAGGCGAGCAACTCGGACGAGGCCTCCTTCTGGCCGCGCTCGACCTCCGAGAGGTATCCGAGGGACACGCGGGCGACCGAGGAGACGTCGCGCAGGGTCTTTCTCTGGGCGAGCCTCGCGCCCCTGAGGACATCGCCCAACTCGTTTCTCAGGACGGGCATCCGCTTTCTCCTCCGTGCCTCGGTCGTGGGTTCCACATCCGACACAACGCACATTACTCCACCGTTGTTCCCCCGACCGCATCGGGATCCAGAATCGTTACCAACACCACAATCGCCGCCTCGACCGTCTTTCGCCTGACATCATCCCGGCTTCCGGGTATCGCCAGCGTCCGCGCCAGGCTCCCTTCCGGCCCGACGGCCGCGACGCATACCGTCCCCGGGACCTTGCCTCCATGGGGATCGGGGCCGGCCACCCCAGTGGTCGCGACGGCGACCTCCGCACCCAGAATCGCCCGCGCCCCCTCAGCCATCGCCAGGGCGACATCCTCGCTCACCGGACCCTGGTCGGACAGGAGCCCCTCGTCGACCCCAAGGAGCCCGGCCTTGATCCCCGAGTCATACGAGACGATTCCCCCGACGAACACGTCCGACGCTCCGGGAACCGCCGTCAACGCTGCGGCGACGAGACCCCCCGTCAGCGATTCGGCCGCGGCTACCCGGACGTGGGCCTTCCTCGCCGCCGCAAGCGCCCGAGAGGCATCGACGGCCACGTCACCCTCCCGCCCCGCTGCCGACCCGGTCGAGCCTCCTCGCCTTGAGGATCCGGCGCATGTAGTCAACACCGGAGACGACGGCGACGACGACGGCGGCGATCAGCAGCCACCAGGCCACCTCGTCGAGCCAGGAGGGGGAGGACGGCCACAGGAAGAAGGCGATGGCAGACATCTGGAGGAAGGTCTTGATCTTGCCGCCCCCGGACGCGGGGATGACCACCTTCTTCGCGACGGACAACCGACCCAGCGTCACGACCACCTCCCTCACCGCGAGGAGGATCACGGGCCACCAATGGAGGTCGTCGACGATGCACAGGGACGCGAGGACGGCGAGGACCATGATCTTGTCGGCGATGGGATCGGCGAACTTGCCGAAGGTGGAGACGACCTTCCACCTCCGGGCGAGGTGCCCGTCGAGGAAGTCCGTCGCGGACGCCACGAGGAAAACGAGGAGGGCCCACCAGCGGCTCGGCCCGTTCCCTCCGTTATCGCCCAGGATCAGCCACACGAGCACCGGCATGGCCGTCAAGCGGAGGCCGGTCAGGAGGTTCGGTACGAGCGTCGTCACGTGACAACCTTAGTGGGGTACCGTACCCCCATGATCAGGCGAGCCCGCGGCGAGGGCGCCGGCGACCGGAAATTGCCCCTTCCGGTGAGGGTGGCGCTGGAGACCCTGGGCGCCCTCGTGGTGGCCGTGTCGCTAGGATTCGTCGCCCACGCCGCCCTCTCGGACGCCCCCGCCCCATCCCCCTCGCCCTCTCCCTCCCCCAGCCCCTCCCCGTCGCCGTCGCCGTCCCCCTCGCCCGGGCCGGACCCGACGGTCTCCTTCACCCTCGCCGCCGGAGGGGACGTCATCCCCCATTACGGGGTCGTGCTGTCCGCCACGTCGTCGGGCGTCGTCGACTTCGGCCCGTTGTGGTCAAACGTCGACCCCTGGATCGAGGGCGCCGACCTCGCCCTGTGCAACCTCGAGTCCCCCGTCGCGCCTTTGGGCACCGAACCAAGCGGCTACCCCAAGTTCGGGGCTCCCCCCGAACTCGTCACCTCCCTCGACGAGGCCGGATGGGACGGATGCTCGACGGCGAACAACCACACCATGGACCGGGGGTGGGACGGAATCGTCACGACGCTCGACGCCTTCGACGACGTTCGGATGGGGGCCGTGGGGACGGCCAGGAGCCCGGACGAAGCGGCCTCCGCGCAGCTGTACCGGGTGCGGGAGGGCTCGAGGACCATCACGGTGGCCCATCTCGCCTACACTTTCAGCACCAACGGGATACCCCTCCCGTCGGGGAAGCCCTGGTCCGTCAACCTCCTCGGCGAGACCAACACCGATGCCTCCGTCATCCTGAACGCCGCGCAGGCCGCGCGCGACGACGGTGCGGACGTCGTCCTCGTCTCCATCCACCACGGCATCGAATACCAAGCCACCCCCACCTCCGTGCAGAAATCGCTGGCCACGCAGATCGCCGACTCCGGCCTGGTCGACCTGTACATCGGGCATCACGCCCACGTCCCTCAGCCGATCGTCAAGCTTCCCGGAGGCCCGAACGGGGACGGCATGTGGGTCGCCTACGGCCTCGGCAACTACCTCTCGAACCAAGACACCGTCTACGGCCTTCCCGCGGCCACGACCAACGGCGTGCTGCTCCTCGCCACCTTTGAGGTCGATCCCGACGGCACGGTCACGACGGACGTCGAATGGGCCCCGACCACCGTGGACCGTCGGGACCATCACACCATGTACATCCTGAGCGAGATTCCGAACGGCGCGGGCACCCTGTCGGCCGCGGAGGTGGCCGCGCGATACCAACGGGTGAAGAATGCCGTCGGGACGGAGGCTCCCGAGCGGCTCACCCCACCCGACAACCTCGCCGACCGGGCCCACTGGATCCAACGGAAGCCCTGGGAACCCGGGGACTAGTCTTCCGACCCCTCCTCGCCCTGGTGCGGCAGGGCCTTGATATAACTCTCGGTGTAGGTGATCGTCGGGTCCTTGACGGAGTGACCGGGCTGGGCGACCCCGAATAACCACCCCTGTCCGTAGCGCCACCCGCACGACACGAGGAACTCGGCCTGCGATTCCGTCTCGATCCCTTCCGCGATGGTCGCCAGGCCCAGTTCCCTCGCGAGGGCCCCGAGGGCACGGGAGACCCGGGCCCCCGCCGGGTCCTCCGGGATGCCCGCCGTGAACGACATGTCCAGTTTCACGCCGGAGACGGGCAGGTCTCGGAGATACGAGAGGGGCGAGACCCCGGTGCCGAAGTCGTCGAGAAGGATGGGAACGCCCGCGTTCCTGAGTTCGGTCAGTTCGTGCCGGATGCGGGTGTTCGGGGAGACGAGGGAGGTCTCCGTCAGTTCGACGACGATCCTCTGGGGGGACAGGTGGTGGCGGGCGATGCTCGCGAGGACGCGATCGGCGAAGGCGGAATCCCCCAACTGGTCGGCGGAGACGTTGAGCGAGACCCAGATGGGGGCATCCCGGTTGGCGGCCAGGAACTGCCCCACCTGGTCGACCAGAAGCCCGCCCAGGGCGATGCTCAGGGTTCGGTCGTCGATCGCCGGGAGGAAATATCCGGGGAGGAGGATTCCGCGGGTCGGGTGCTGCCACCGGACGAGGGCCTCGTATCCGACCACGGTCCTAGACTCCAGCTCGAGTATCGGCTGATAGTGGAGGACGAGGTCGCCCGCCTCGACGGCCCGGGCAAGTTCCGCGATCAGGGCCCCGTGGGTGTCGTCGCTCGATCGCATCGACGGGACGAAGAGCTCCGTCCGGCTCTTGCCCGCGCTTTTCGCCTGATACATGGCCGCGTCGGCCGCCTCCACGAGCCCCATCTCCCCGTGGCCGAGGGTATCCGTGTCCGCTACCGCGATTCCGACCGAGACGTGGAGGTATATCCGGTGCCTCTTGATCTGGATCGGTTCCCGAAGCTTCTCGTGGATGTCGTTCGCCATGTCGAAGGCGGCGCGTCCGACGTCTGGTCCGAGCACGATGATCGCGAACTCGTCCCCCCCGAGCCGGGCGACCGTCCCCCGGCTGCCGACGCACTCCCGGAGGACGCCGGCGAGGTGGAGCAGGGCCGAATCTCCCATGGAGTGCCCGAACCGGTCGTTCAGGCCCTTGAAGCCGTCGATGTCGACGGCGATGACGGCGACCCGGCCCGGGGCGCTCGGAGAGGCGATGGCCTTGCGGAGTTCCTCGTAGAACAGAGTCCTGTTCGCGAGCTGGGTCAGGGGGTCCCGCTCCGCCCGATGTTCGAGATTCTCCTTGCGGATGCGCTCTTCGTTGGTCTCCCGCAGGTGGACGATGTAGTGGTCGGGGGCCCCTCCGGGATGCCGGACGAGGCCGACGTCCATCACCGCCCAGACCGTGCCACCGTCGGCCTTGACGAAGCGCTTTTCCACCGAGAACCGGCTGAGCTTCCCGTCATACAGGTCCTGGGTCAGCGGCCCCTCCTTGCCCACGTCCTCCCGGTGTGAGACCGACGCCAGAGGCGCGCCCCGGAGGGACGCGACCGTCGTCCCGAGGATGCTCGCGAAGGTGCGGTTGGTCTCCATGAGCCGCCACTCGAGATCGACGAGGGCGAGGCCGACGGGTGCGCTTTCGACGGCGCGCCTGAACAGGGCGTCCGTCCGGTGCCCCGCCTCCGAGGCCTCCTTCGTCCCGGTGGAATCGACGATGATCGAGATGTTGACGGGCTCCCCCACCTGGTTCCCCACCTCCACGGGGGTCACCTGCAGCCACCGGACGTCGTCGACCCCCCGCCTGCCCGGGACCCCGATGATCCTGACCTGGCTCGACTCGCCGTACCTCGCGGAGAACACCTCCTGAAGGTTGACGGGATGCATGAGCGGGTTGATGGCCCGGATGGGCAGGCGCGAGACGGGCCGACCGAGCGAGTCGCCGTGATTGATCCCGAGGATCTCCGCCGCGGATTCGGACATCATGAGGATCTCTCCCGCCGGCGAGGTGACGATCACCCCCTCGTGAAGGAGGCCGAGAAGCCCGGCGATCTGCTCCTTCAGGGCCCGCTCCCGGGCGACGGCCTCGACCCGCGCCGAGCGGGCCCGGGCGGCCCCGGAGACGGAAGCGAGCCCGATGATGGCCATGAGCAGGAGGAGGGCGCTCAGGACGATGGGCGTGATCGGGGAGTCTATGACCCCTGAGAGTCCGCCCATGCCGCATCTCCGTCGAGCGGCGCCCCACCCTCGTGGTGGACGGCCGCCTCACCTCCGAGAATAGCGAGAGTCGAGGCCATGCGGTCGGCTGGGATAAGAACATCCCGGGGCTTCGAGCCCACCGAGGGGCCCACGATGCCCCGTGTTTCCAAGATGTCCATAATGCGCCCGGCCTTGGCGAAGCCCACGCGGAGTTTGCGCTGAAGCATCGACGTGGAGCCGAGCTGGGTCGTGATGACGAGCCGGGCGGCTTTGAGGACGTTGTCGAGGTCTTCCCCGATCTCCTGAGTCTTCGGCTTCCCCTTCTCCTTGGAGAGGACGTCCGTCCGGTAGGCCGGGGCCCCCTGGCCCTTGACGTGCTCGACGACGGCGTGGATCTCCGACTCCGTCACCCATGACCCCTGGACCCGGATCGCCCGCGACTCCCCCATCGGGACGAAGAGGGCGTCTCCCTGCCCGATGAGCTTTTCCGCCCCGGCCTGGTCGAGGACGACGCGGGAATCGGCGAGGGAGGAGGTCTCGAAGGCGAGCCTGGAGGGGATGTTGGCCTTGATGGTGCCGGTGACGATGTCGACGGACGGCCGTTGGGTGGCGAGCACCAGGTGAATGCCGGCGGCCCGGGCGAGTTGGGTGATGCGCTGGATGGCGTCGTCCACCTCGCGGGGGGCGACGATCATGAGATCGGCTAGCTCGTCGACGATGACGAGGATGTACGGGAAGGTGACGAGCGGGGGCTCCCCCTTGCCCGCGACGGCCTTGCCGCTCCGGACGGCCTTGTTGTAGTCGTCGATGTGCTTGAACCCTCGCCTGGACAGCTCCTCGTACCTCTCCTCCATCTCCTTCACGACCCATTCGAGGGCTCCGGAGGCCTTCTTCGGATCGGTGATGATGGGGACGAGGAGGTGGGGGATGCCCTCGTAGGCCTGGAGCTCGATGCGCTTGGGGTCGACGAGCACCATCCTCACCTCGTCCGGGGTGGCCCGGAAGAGGATGGAAGCGATCATGGCGTTGACGAAGGACGACTTCCCCGATCCGGTGGCGCCCGCGACCAGGAGGTGGGGCATCTTGGGGATGGTGGCGAGGACGTAGCCGCCTTCGACGTCCTTGCCGACGCCGATGGTCAGCGGGTGGTCGTCCTTGCGGGCGAGCGGGGAACGCAGGACGTCACCCAGGGAGACGGTTTCCCGGTCGGTGTTGGGGATCTCGATTCCGATGGCGCTCTTGCCGGGGATCGGGGAGAGGACGCGGATCTCGGAACTCGCGACGGCGTAGGCGATGTTCTTGGTCAGCTGGGTGATCTTCTCGACCTTGACCCCGGAGGCAAGCTCGACCTCGTAGCGGGTGACGGTCGGGCCCCGGGTGAATCCCGTGACCTTGGCGTCGACCTCGAACTGCGTGAAGACGTCGGCGAGGGCGGAGACGATCTTCTCGTTGGCGGCGGAGCGGGACTTGTGGGGGGAGCCCTTGACGAGGAGGTCGAGGGCGGGGAGCACGTAGGGCCTCCGGGGTGGCGCGGGCTCCCCGGCTTCGCCCGCCCGAGGCAGGATCTCGGTGGCGTCCGGATCGTCCCCCCGTGCGGCCGCCCCCTCCAACTCGGGAAACATCGTCGACCGGACCGGGCCGGCGTGACCCTCGCCCGACGCCTCGGCATCCGGCCCCGGGCTCGGGGCTCCGTCGGGGTGGACGAGCCCCTCGAACTCCTTCCGAAGCCCGGCTTGCTCGAACGCCTCGTCGCCCGCGTATTCTTCGAGGGATGGGGCCTCGTCCCCCGCGCCGTGCTTGGGCTTGCCCCGCTTTCCGCGCCGCCGCTTGGTCTTCAGGGTCTTGTGCTCGGGCAGGTCGAGGTCCCCCTCTTTGTCACCGCGACCGAAGAGGCTCCTCAGTCGGGGCCAGGCTTCCCGGATGGGGGTGCGGGTGGCGATCAGCAGTCCGGCGAGGATGAGGAGGGAGAGGAAGACGATCGCGAAGGGGGCCGTGACGAGCCAAGCCATCCCGCTTCCGGCGATGAAGCCGAGGACCCCGCCGGCCTCCTGCACGGGTTCGAGCCCGTCCTCGGGGTTGGGCCGGCCGACCGCGATGTGGACGATGCCGGACCAGGCCCACACCATGACGAAGACCCCGAAGGCGATGCCCGTCGTCTGGTTTGCGGCCTCGGGGTGGCGGAGCATCCGGATGACGAGGAGGACGAGGAGGACGGGGAGGGCGTAGGCCGCGATCCCGAAGGTGCCGGCGACGAGCCAGTGGACGAAGTCGCCGACGGGGCTCGCCCAGCCGAACCATTCCCGGGCGGCCACGAGGACCGCGAGGAACAGCCACATCAAGGCGGCGACGCTCTGCCGGACGGAGGGATCGACGCCCTTGACGCCGTCGCCGACCTTCCGGGCCCCGCCACCGAGGAGGTGCGCCATCCCGATGCCGACGTTGCGGATGGCGCGGAGCGGCCAGGGGGCGCGCTTCTTGCGGGTGCGGGGGCGCGACGACGACGCGCGCGAGCGGGAGGTGCCGGACCGCGAGGCGCTGCGCGAACGAGAGGTCGAACGACGTTGAGCCATGATCCGCCACGCTACCCCGCATCGAGGACGTTCGCGTCCAGGCGCGGCGTTCACTCGCGGTGAACGCGGCCCTCACAAAACGGCCAGACGGCTCCTCCACGCCTGGGACTCGGGCCTGACAGGTCACCCGATCGGGGGAAGGGAGGCCCCCGGTACGAGCGGGTGAAAACCAGACTCGAACCAGGGTGACGCCCCATGGCGTGAGGGGCGGCTGAGCCGTACGGTTTTGCAGACACCTGACCATCGACCCTGGAGCCCCACCATGGACACCCCCCTCCTCCGCCCTATCTGGGGGCGGGTCGCCCGCCAGGCGTGGATCCTCTCCCTCGTCCTCTTCGTCCTCCTTGCCGGCATCCGCGCCGCCGGGCTCTTCGGCCCCGCCTCCACCCGCATGCTCATCATGCTCGGTTTCTTCCTCATGTGGTTCACCCCGATCGTCTTCCTCACCAGGGACGGCCGCCGCCGCATCGGCATCCGCAGGCCCGCGAACGCCAAATGGATGGTCGCCTCCCCGGTCATCGGGGCCGC
>CAYTLH010000076.1:0-9087 GCA_964438525.1 uncultured Demequinaceae bacterium
CACGAGTCCGGCACCACCCTGTTCATCTAGCGGGGGGCCGCCGGGGTCGGCCCCGGGTACGGTGGACGCATGGCGCGACGACCCGAGGACCGGTCCGGCGACAAACGGACGGCCTTGTCGTTCGGCGCGGCCGTCTCGCTCGGCATCGGAGTGATGATCGGCGCGGGCATCTTCGCGCTGCTGGGGGAGGCTGGATCGTTGGCCGGCAGTGCCGTCTGGATCTCCTTCGTCGTCGCCGGCATCGCTGCCCTTCTTGCGGGTTACTCGCTGGGAAAACTCGGCGCCCGGTATCCCTCCGCCGGCGGCATGGTCGAATACCTCATCCACGGCTACGGGGACTCCCTCTTCGCCGGCGCGTCGGCGGTCATGATGTACCTCGCCGCACTCATCTCCCTTTCACTCGTGGCGAAGACGTTTGGGGCATATGGGGCCGCCCTCGTCGGTGCTCCGGGATGGCTCGCCCCGATCCTCGCCGTGGTTGTCATGATCGTCTTCGTCGCGATCAATCTCAGGGGAGCCGCGAGCGTTGGCCGCATCGAACTGTGGATCGTCCTCATCAAGTTGGCGGTCCTCGTGACGCTGGCCGTCGGCGGCCTGGCGGTCCTCAAGCCTGGGCTGTTGGCCCCGAGCACGTATCCCCCGGCGGGCTCGATCCTGGCGAGTATCGCCGTGACGTTCTTCGCCTATGAGGGGTTCCGCGTCATCACCAACGCCGCCGAGGACGTCGATGACCCGAAGAGGACGATTCCTCGGGCGATCATGACCGCGATCCTCATCGTCATGGTGCTCTACGTCGTCATCTCCGTCGTCGTGTTCGGAACGATGACGCCCGAGGCCGTCACGGCGGCGAAGGACCACGCGCTCGCCGAGGCCGCGCGCCCCGTGTTCGGGTCCGTCGGGGTCGTGGCCGTCTCCATCACCGCCCTCATCGCCACGGCTTCTGCGATCAACGCCGGCCTCTTCTCCGCAACCAACGTCTCGTATCAGATGGCCAAGGACGGCGAGCTCCCGGGGGTTCTCGGCCGCCCGATCCGCCACAGTCGCGAGGGCCTGCTCGTCAGCGGCTTCATCGTCGCGGTGTTTTCTGTGTCTTTCGATCTCGGTCAGGTGGCGGTGTTGGGGGCCATCGCCATCCTGCTCGTGCAGGCCACCGTGCATATCGGGCACCTGCGTATCGCCCGGGAGACCGGGGCCAACCGGTTCGTAGTGGGGTTGGCCGCGGCGGTGGCGTTGGGCATAGTCGCCCTCACGCTGGTCGACTCCGTGAAGGGCTCTTCCCTGATCCTCGTTGTATTCGGGGCATTCGTCGTGGTCTCGTTCGTAGGGGAATGGCTGTTCCGTCGAGTGGGGAGCAAGAGCCTCAGCGTGAGGGTCTCCTAGGCTCGTCGCGTGGGTTAGGCGTCGCACCCGGGTCAGGCGTCGCACCCGGGGCTAGGAGCCGGACGATGAGGGCTTTTTCCCACCCATGATCGCCGCCCACCACCGGGTCGGCATCAGGCGTGCCATCTTCATCGCGATCGCCATGCGTAGGGGGAAGACGATCTCGGCCCGTCCCCGGCGCAGTCCCCGGGCGATGATGCGCCCGGCCTTGTCCGCGTCGATGATGAACGGCATCGGGAATGTGTTGACCGCAGTCATCTCGGTCCGGACGAAGCCCGGCGCGACGGTCGTCACCCGCACGCCGTAGTGCCGCAGGGATCCGCGGAGCGACTCCAACAGGTTGATCTGCGCGGCCTTGGTCGCGCCGTATGCCTCCCCACCCGGAAACCCTCGGAGCCCGGAGACCGACGTGATACCCACGAGGTGTCCGCGTCCTTGCTCGACCATCACAGGGATCATCACCCCCAGGAGGGCGTTGAGCCCCAGGAGATTGACCTCGACGTGCCGGGCGAACTCCTCCATATCCCAGGAGGCGGGGTCGGTCTGCTGCCAGTACCCGGCGCACCAGATGACCGTATCGAGGCCGCCGAGAGCCGTCGCCGCCGCCGCCGCCGCCGATGAGATCGAAGCGGGGTCGGAGGCATCCGCCGGCACCACCGCCATCCGCCCGTCGGCGACCTCGTCCAACCGGTCCCGGCGCCGGGCCGAAATCGCCACGTGGGCGCCCCGACGGGACAACTCCTTGGCCACCTCCGCGCCGATCCCGCTCGATGCTCCCACGATCCACACCCGCTGATCCTTGAAGCGCCGTGTCCACGATTTGCTCATCCTGTCTCCTTCGTCCGATTCTTGGCCAGGAGCAACTGGGCGACGTCGAGGTATCCGGTCATGAATCCCGAACGACTGTAGGCGAGGTAGAACTCCCACATGCGCTTGAACTCCTCGTCGAACCCGAACCCGCGGATCCGTTCCCACTCGGCCTCGAACGTTCGGCGCCACCGGAGCAGGGTCTCGGCATACGAGGAACCGAAATGCTGCCATTCTGTGACGTCCATCGACGTCCGCGAGACGCACCTCTCGATGGCGGTGACAGAAGGGATGATCCCGCCGGGGAAGATGTGCTTCTGGATCCATGAATACGACCGCCGTGTCGCCAGGTACCGTTCATGGGACATGAGTATGGCTTGCACGACGGCCGTGCCTCTGGGAGCGAGGAGCCGGTCGATCGCGTCGAAATACGTCTGCCAGTACTGATCCCCGACCGCCTCGATCATCTCGATGCTGACGATCGCGTCGTACGCCCCGTCGACCTCCCGGTAGTCCTGAAGCCGAAGGTGGATACGGTCGTCGACCCCGGCGGCGCGGGCCCGCTCCATGGCCAGGGCGGCCTGCTCCTTGGACAACGTCAGCGTCGTGACGTGGGCTCCCCGTTGAGCCGCACGGATCGCCAGGGTTCCCCACCCCGTGCCGATCTCCAAGAGCCTGGTCCCCGGGCCGACGCCGGCCCGGTCGAGGGCGGTGTCGACCTTTCTCATTTGCGCCTCCTCGAGGCTCTGATCGGACCGCGGTCGGGAATCGTCGAAGAGGGCCGACGAGTAGGTGAGGCTTGGGTCGAGGAAGGCCTGGAACAGGTCGTTGCTGAGGTCGTAGTGGGCCTCGATGTTTCGCCGGGAACCTGGGAGGGTGTTGCGTTGACGGCGCGGCACCCGCGCTTCGACGAAGGTTCGCACCCGCTGGAGCATCCCCGGCCGGGCGGTCGCGAGGTGGGACGCGAAGGGCGCGAGGGCATCGGATAAGTCGACCCCGGGAGCCGGTCGCCAATCCCCGGCCATGTACGCCTCGCCGAACCCGATCTTCGGCTGGTGCCCCAACCGGGCGAAGAAGGCTCCCGGCCGGAAGATCTCGATCTGGGGTTCCCGAGGGGCTTCCGCCGTGGCCTCCGCCGGGCCTCCCCTGCCGAGGGTCTCCTCGTCCCACGCCCCCCCGGCCGTCACGTGAACCGTCGTGGGGATGTCCCGCATGAGGTGGCGGGCGACGCGGTGGGCGACGCGGGCGCGCAGGCATGGGCGCGTCTCGGCACGCTCCAGGCAGGGGGGGTGGGCGATCGCGCTCACCGCACGGCCTCCTCGGGATGCTTGGGGCGGGAGACGATGGGCAGGCGTCGGATCCACAGCCAGAGGCCGTGGACGTGGATGAAGAGCTTGCCGCGTTGAGGTATGAGAGCCAGCTTCAGCGACGTCCACAACAGCGTCCGGGAGGTTGCCGGAGTCGGCTTTCCGGTCACACTCGCGTCGAGGACCCTCTCCCCGTCCTGGTCCAGCCGGATGGCGAGGGATGCCAGCGTCGGGGAAAGCCGGATACGCATCGTGTACAGCCCCGTCGGCTTGTTGAACGGGGACACGTAGAACTCCTTGTCGACGTCGACCCGGCCCTTCTCGTCGGGGTGGAGGACGTAGGCGTGCCGGTCTCCATAGGTGTTGTGGACCTCGAAGACGATGGCGCGGAGCGTCCCGTCGGCCTTCAGACACCAGAACACCGACAACGGGTCGAAGACGTAGCCGAACACCCGGGCGTGGGCGAACATCACGATCCGGTCCGACGGTTCGACGGCGATTCCGCGATTGGCGAGGAATCTCTCGATGTCTCCCCGGATGCCGCCGCCGAGGCGGCCCCGGTCCATGTGGTCCCTCTGATCGAACCGAGATATCCAGCGAAGGGGCCGGCGATATCGGGGAAGGTCGTCGACGTCGACGAGCCAGTGATAGTCGCGATACTTGAACTTATGGCGGAAGGGCGTGTGGCGGACGTGGTGGATTTTCCCGACGACAAGCGCGGGAAGCGGCGGAAGGTCGACGGGGGTCGCTACCACGTCACCCCGAGCCGTCGGGCCGCCTCCACTCCGGACTTGCATCCGTCTTCGTGGAATCCCCACCCCAGGTGGGCCCCCGCGAACGCCAGCCTGTCGCCTCCCGCCTCCCGCAGGCGGGCCGCCGCCGCGACCGCATCGCGCGTGAAGATGGGGTGGTGGTAGGTCATCTTGGCGATGACCCGATCCGGATCGACCCGACCCTCGGCGTTGAGCGTCACGATGTAGTCGTCGGGGGCGTCGACGCGGTGAAGGTGGTTCATCCAGTAACTGACGAGGACCCGTGTCCGAGCGGCGTCACAGGCGTCCTTGCGGTAGTTCCACGAGCCGCGGGCTTGGGGGGCGCGGGGCAGGACCGCGTCATCGGTGTGCAACCATGTGTGGTTTTCGGAATAGGTGACGGCGGACAGGTCGGCTTTTTCGGACGGCGTCGCGTCCGAGAGGATGCGTAGGGCGTCGTCCGCGTGAGTGGCGATGACGGCCTTGTCGAAGCGCTCGGCGCCGCTGACCGTCCGGACCTCGACCCGGTCCTTGCGGCGCGTCACTGCGGTGACGGGGGTGCCGGCCCGGACGTCGGGAAGGGCGGCGATGACACGGTCGACGTAGGTCCTCGAACCCCCGACGACCGTGTACCACGGGGGAGCCCCGGCGACTTTGAGCATCCCGTGGTGGTCGAGGAACCTGAACAGGTGGGCCGCGGGGTAGGCACGGGTGTCTTCGTCCCCGGACGACCATACGCACGAGACCAGAGGCACCGCGAAGTGCCGGATGAAGTACTCCGAGAACCGTCCGCGCTCGAGGAACTCGCCCCACGTCAGGTCGTCGGGCTCACCTTCCGCGAGGAGCGCCCTCGCCCGGCGGTGGAAGCGGGGCACCTCGACGAGGAATCGGAGGAACCGCGGATCGACCAGCCGACGCTTCTGCGCAAAGAGACCGCGGGGCCCCCGAGCTCCGACATACTCGAGCCCGCATCCCTCGCACGCGACGCTCATAGACATCTCGGTGGGTTTGGTCTCCACCTCCAGTTCTCGGAACAACCGGAGAAGGTTCGGATACGTCTTCTTGTTGTGGACGATGAAACCCGAGTCGATGGGGAGGGTCGATCCGTCGGAGGTGGGGACGTCGTGGGTGTGGGCATGGCCGCCCAATCGGGAATCGGCCTCGAATAGGGTGACCGTGTGGGATTCGCGCATGACATACGCGGCGGTCAGGCCCGAGACCCCCGAGCCGATGACCGCGACGGTCGGTCGCGATGCCCGAGCCGTCCCCCGCTTCGTCTTCCTGGTCGCCTCTTTTTTCGGCATCCGGTTTCCCTCCCAGACGGGATGTCATCCAAAGGCCCTCACCCGATATTCCTCACCGTCCCTGCTGTCTTCAACTTTGCCACGACTCGCGGGTATTCCCTAGGGGTTCTTTTACGCCGATGATGGATGGTGACGCGTCCCTCGGGACGGGAGAGGACAGGCTCATGATTCTGCGGCGAGAGGTGACTGCCGATGTGGCCCCGAGGAAGGCCTTCGCCTACCTAAGCGATTTCACGACGACGACGGAATGGGACCCGGGTACGGTCGAGACCGTCCGGACCACAGGTGACGGGGGCGTGGGGACGCTCTACCGGAATCGGTCGAGGTTCGGGGGTAGAGAAACCGAAGTGATGTACGAGGTGATCGAACGGCGCGACCCGGAGATGATCCGCTTCCGAGGGGAGAATAGCGCGATCGTCGCGATCGACACGATCACGGTCGAGCCCTCTGGACGGGGTTCCCGCGTCGTGTACGAGGCGAACTTCACGTTCAAGGGTTTTCGGAAGGTGTTCAGGCCCTTCCTGGGAGGGGCGTTCAAGAAGCTGGGGGACGAGGCCGAGGCCGGGCTGCGCGAGACGCTCGGCCGTCTGGGGTCATCGGGCTGACGTCGTGGAAGGCGATCGGTCTGAGTCGAAATTTGGCCTGAGTTGACTTGGGTGCCCCGTTGCCCGGGTCTTGACCGAATGCTTACAGGATGGAGTCTTAGAGGACGGCCTCGAGGATGAGCACGGTCCCGAGGACCGAGGCGACGGCAAGGGCCGGGCCGAGGCGGGCAACGACGGGCCAGCGGCGTCGGAGCAGGATACCGCCCGCAACGAAGCCGGTTGCCACGATCATGGCCACCGCGAGGATGGCGTATCCCGCCAGCCGCCCCGGTGTGTTCATCTCGTTGTTGAGCTCGTGGTCCGTCCCCACGATGTAGAGGAGGACCAGGCACACGCCGGTTGTCACAACCGCCGTGACGATGTTTGCGGTTTTCTCCGTGCGACGCCGCCACACGGGTACGGTGGCCGAGGGGCCGGAGCGCCGGAAGGCGAGGACGAGGGCGGCGACGACGGCCGCGACGATCGCCGCGGAGAGCGCGGCGAAGCCGACAGGCGAGAAGAGGGGGTTTCGGTAGGCGGGCAGGTAGGTTTCCATCTTCTCGAAGAACGACACCTCGAATACGGATGTCGTCGTCTTCATCGTGGCCGCGAACGCTTCGCCGAAACTCGCGTCTCCGGACATGGCGAGGAAGAGGTCCCGGGCGTCGGTCAGCGAGCGCCCCGCCCCATCGTCGTCGAGCAGGTACTCCACGGCCAGTTGGGACATGGGGTAGTAGTACGCATAGCCGGGGCAGGAACTCGTCACCTGGGAGTCGCGGGTATAGGAGATCGGGCTGATCCGTCCGAACCGGGCGGTGAGGTCGTCCAGCTGGTGCCGGTCCCGGATCGCGCCGCCCGCGGTGCCGCCCGAGACGGCCTCGGCGAGGCCCTCGCTGAACCACGCGTCCGTCATCTCCCCGTCGCCCCCGTCGCGGCCTTTGAGGAGGTTCTCGAGGACGTGGACGAGTTCGTGCTTGAGCACCGGCGACCACTCGGACCGGGCCGTGGGCCGGATGGAATGATCGGGGGACCAGAGGATGACGCCGGCCCAATACGCCCGCATTCCCCAGCTTTCTGGATAGCGGTCCCGGTAGACGTAGAGGTGGATCTTGTCCTGTCCTTCGGGGAACGACAACTGGTCGGGCGTGACGGAGAACTCGTCCAGGACGTCGGCCCAGAGCCGCTCAGCTTCTTCGGCTGCCTCGACGCGGGCCCACTCCGCCGCTGCGTCACTGTAGACGACGAAGCTGTCGGACTCGTATGGATGGCCGTCGTGGGGCCACTGCTCACGGGCGTACCACGAGCCGTCGCCGACCGTCACCTCAGGGCTCGGATTCGGTGTGACGGCAGTGCCCGCACTGCAGGCCACGAGGACCATGACGGCAAGCGCGACCGCTACGGTGCCCAAGCGTCGGCGCATGGGTTTATGGTGCCAGAGTCTTGGTGCGGTGGTGGAAAAGCTTATCCTGATCTCGCCAGCCGGAGCCGAGCGGCGTAGGCTCGAACTGGGCGCGGTGTGCGCCCCTTCAAGTGAAAAAGGAGGGCAGCCATGGTCGACAAGGCGAGCGACAAGGAAAGCAAGGGCGAGAAGGTCGTCGAAGGAGCGAAGGTGGCGGCCGAGAAGACCGCCGAGGTGGCCAAGGAGTACGGTCCGAAGGTGGCTCACGGCGCGAAGGTGGCGGCCGAGAAGACGGCCGAGGTGGCCAAGGAGTACGGTCCGAAGGTGGCTCACGGCGCGAAGGTGGCGGCCGAGAAGACCACCGAGGTGGCCAAGGAGTACGGTCCGAAGGTGGCTCACGGCGCGAAGGTGGCGGCCGAGAAGACCACCGAGGTGGTCAAGGAGTACGGTCCCAAGGTCGTCGAAACCGCCAAGGACGTCGCCGAGGTTGGCGTAGGTGCCGCCAAGGAGATCGGTCACCGGGCCAAGGAGACCTGGAGCGAGGAGGACAAGAAGGAGGCCGAAGCCGCGGCAGAAGCGAAGGACGAGCCAGACGGCGAAGGGGCGGAGGACGCGACGGCCGAGTAGGGCGAAACGAGCAGGGCGAGGGACGTCGCCCGGGGAGGTTGACATGAACGTCATCGAGATGACGGGCGTGGTGAAGAGATTCGGATCCGTGACCGCCCTGGACGGGCTCGATCTCGAGGTGGCCAAGGGCGAAGTCCACGGGTATCTGGGACCGAACGGGGCGGGCAAGACGACGACGCTCCGGGTGCTCCTGGGGATGCTCAGAGCCGACGCCGGCACGAGCCGGGTCTTGGGCATGGATCCCTGGCGCGACGTGGCGACCCTCCATCGTCGGCTCGGGTACGTCCCCGGGGACGTGGCCCTTTGGCCCAACCTCACCGGGGGCGAAGTCATCGACCTGCTCGGCCGACTCCAGGGGGGCCCCGACCGGGCCCGGCGCGACCGCCTCGTCGAGATGTTCGACCTCGACCCGACGAAGAAGGCCCGCACCTACTCCAAGGGCAACCGCCAGAAGGTGGCCCTCATCGCGGCCCTCGCCACCGACGCCGAGGTCTTCATGCTCGACGAGCCCACCTCGGGACTCGACCCCCTCATGGAGGATTCCTTTCGCGGCTACGTCCGCGAACTCCGGGATCAGGGATGCACCGTCCTGCTCAGCAGCCACATCCTGAGCGAGGCCGAGGCCCTGTCCGACCGGGTGAGCATCATCCGCGAGGGCAAGGTCGTCGAGACCGGAAACCTCGACCAGCTCCGCCACCTCACCCGGACGTCGATCACCGCCGACGTCTCGAAGGTCCCCAAGGGACTCGATCGACTGTCCGGGGTGTACGACGTTGTCGTCACCGACCACCGGGTCACCGCCCAGGTGGAACAGAAGGGCCTCGGACCGCTTCTCCAGGCGCTGGAGTCCGCGGGGCTCATGGCATTGACGAGCCAACCGCCGACACTGGAGGACCTGTTCCTCCGTCACTACGGCGACGCGGTCAA
>CAYTLH010000077.1:0-3181 GCA_964438525.1 uncultured Demequinaceae bacterium
GTCGGAGCCCCCTCCACATACGCATACCGGTTCAGCGACGCCGACCTTGCCACCGTCCCCCGATAGGCGTCATCCGACAGCCACACCCGCGATCCTGCGTCATACACCCGGGACGCGAACTCCACCCCCGCCCCAACCTCCACCTGGCCGGTGAAGCCGCTCAGTGTGGTGGTGTTCTCCGTGGCGCTCGGGACGCTGCCCATCTGGGTTTCGGTCGTGTAGGCGATAAGGTTGCACCCGTCGTACACGTAGACTGTGACGGCGCCGAAGCGGTCGGTTGTGGTGCTTAGGTTGCCGCTCGCGTCGTAGGTGAAGGACGTCCTATTCGCGAGCGCATCGGTCTGGGTGAGGAACCGGCCGCAGACGTCGTAGGTGAACACCGTGGTCGCGCCCTCACTGACGACAACAGTCCTCCAGGGCTACACCACTATGCGGAACTCAACTTGGAATAGCCTTGCCACATGGATGTCTCCAATTGGATCAACCTGGGACTCTTTCTCCTAACAGGGCTTGGCGTATTCCTCGCGGCGCGTAGTGCGCGAAGCGCGCGTCGTTCCGAAAGCGATGCACGTGCATTTGCCCGAGCCGCGATCGCCGCACAGGAGCGGCAGGCGGAGGCACAGGAGCGCAGTGCCACCGCGCTCGAGGCTTCCGTTGACATAGGCAACGGGCGCCCTCACGGCGCTCGCTGGGAGTTGGTCCCAGAGACGGATGGGCGCTGGAGGATCTTCAACCATGGGCCGGGCTCGGTGCGGGACATTGAACTCTCAATCGAGGAAGATCCATCTGCCTTCGTGCCCGGGACCGACTTGCCAAAGTCGCAACTTGCCGAAGGTCTCGCAATGACGTTCTTTGTTGCACGCTCGCTTGGGAGTCCCGCTGATCTGACTCTAGTTGTCAAGTGGCGTGATGCGGATACGGGCGAACTACTTGAGTGGCGCGCTCCATTGTAGGTACCCGCCGCTAGCGGTGTGGAGCTACATCGCTCACGCACCCTTCCGGAGCGATTGACTCGAGGTCTGAACGACTTGTCAGTGTGCGGCCCGACCGAAGGCGTCTCAAGTAGCCCGATGGGATTCATATGCGTCGAGGTACTCCGCCGTGCCCTAGGTCACGCCGGTCCAACGAACCAAAGCAGAGCAGACTCTGACGAAGCGAGGCTTCTCGACCACTACCAGATGATTCCGAGAGGGAAATCCTCCGATGCCTGCAGTTCGATTGCGTAGTTCTCTGCCTCAGGTATCCCCCACCGGCCCCGACGGCCGCGGACGTTGTCGTACCATAAACGCCCGCACTCACGACACTGGTAGTAGTACCAGGTTTCTGGATTCACCCTCAGACGAGGCCAGGGTTCGAGGAACTTCGACACGTACCTACCCGCATCCTCGCCCAACAAGCCTTCAAGACTCGGACAATCACACGGCTTGTTCAATCGCAGATTCCCTCCCGCATTCGGTACCAAAGGATTGGACGGATCCCCCCACGGATGCTCATCAGGCATTTCAAGGTCTTCTTCCATGCGCTGTCGAAGAATCCTCTGCCATGGCTCCAACGCCTCATGATCGGGATCAATCCGCATCACCTGAGTTCTTACCTTTGCGCCATCGATGTGTAGCACCGGCAGATTATGCGCACGAAGATGCATGTATGAAAAGGCTGCGTCGAGAGCATTGCCTACTTCGTCATCGTCGACAAGCACCCGAATCGACTTCAGTACCTCCCGGCTCGCCATTTCCGCAAGACCACGCCGCTCTGCCCAGTCATACAGGCTCCACTGCATTTGAAAATAGTCATGATCCTTCGAGTACTTGTCGGTGCCGACACGCAGATCGCCGCGGCCGAGTAATACGTCCAAGAAACGTCCTTGATCGAAGTACTCGTCCCTGTCGATCGCTCTCATGGCTTCATCACGGTGACTCGCGGGTCGGAGCGTAGCGGGCCAGGAATCGTTCCCTCGGGAATCCCTCCCGGAGTTTGCCCAGACCCAGGGATGTGATACTCGTTGCCCAAACTAGGGTCAGGTAACCGAACAGTCTCCGCCACATCATCAACATAGACCACGGTCACGGGACCGTCACCGAGTTGGCCCGGTTTCAACCCAAGCGCCTTTTCGATATCCCGATTCGACGCCCCCGACTGGAGAAGCTCGTCAATGTCCTTCCTTGGGGAGATGAACATGCCATCAGGATTGCCGGCATACTCGGACCCAGCTTCCTCGAGTTTCTCGAAATTCTTGGTGTTCGTGACGTGCGCCCCGCCGCCTTCAAACGGGTGTTCGATCCCTTGGGTCCCGCTGTTCTGGCCTGCCTTCGTCCTCGCCGAATACGGATTCTCTACGAATTGGCCGGTCTCCTTGCTTCGCAAGGTGTTGTTCGGGCCCAGAACCAGATCGTCATCGACCTTCGCCGCACTGGTCGGAGCGTCGGGCGCCTTGGTTGGGGTTTTCGGTGGGGTGACATCGGGTGGGTCGGGGGTTCTCACCTTGGGGACATCGGGCACCTTCGGGGGGGTGACCGCCGCCGGAGACGGCACCTTAGACGCAGTCTTGGCGATATCACCCCCAATATCGACGACATCGTCCGCGACCCTGCCCATATCGGTGGCGGCGTTCACCACCTTCGCCCCCGTCTTGCCCAACCGCAAAGCCGTCGCCCCGTTGCCGATCAGCGGAACCGCCCCCATCATCGACAAACCCGCATCCGTCCACTTGCCCTCCACCGCATACATCCCCGCATTCACCACATCGAACGCCACCCCCACCACAGGAATCTGACCGAGGACATCCAGCGCCATATGGATCGCCTCTTTAGGATCGGACAACACCTGCCCGACCGCCGTCACTGTGTCATACAGCCACAGATTCCCCCGCTCGGCCGCGATCCGTTCATCCACGGCGGCAAACTCCAGCTCGATCTCAAGAAGCTTGATCTCCCGAGCCCTCGTCGTCCCCATCTTCGCGAAACTGAACTCCTGCTTCTTGTATTCGGCCAGTTGACGCTCATACACCTTCACCTGCTCACACGCCAACGAATACTGATACCCCCGATTCCACGGAGCCGCAGCCGTCTGAACATGACGGGCCGGAAGAGCAGGCCCCGCCGCCTGCCAAGCCGCGAAACACCCATACCCCGAACACCCAGGAGCCGACCGATAGGCAGCCGACTGCGCCGACACATACGCC
>CAYTLH010000078.1:0-16743 GCA_964438525.1 uncultured Demequinaceae bacterium
ACGTCGTCAGCACGCTGGACGTGCTTGGCAAGCGACGCAATCTTGGGAGCGATCTGAACTCGGTAGACCTCGTCCATAGTGCTCCCAAAGGGCATCAGCATGAATGCCTTTGGTTCCTTTGCGTCGTGTGAACGTTTCTGATCCGACTCGATATCGCGTTGGTAGCTACACGACTTTCCTGTCATGAAGCAGCGCTTGCATTGGCTCGGAGACTCAATCAGCAGATCAGTGCTGGTGTTCAGCGGCGTTGCCATCGACCACCACCCCCAACTCGTCCCTTGACGACCTCCGCGGCACCGGATTCATGCACCGTACCACACGGTGGAAGAGACTGGAGAGGGGTCTTTTATCTGCTGATGAGGATCAATGCGTACCGCTTGAGTGTGATCCCTACTCTTGGTCTGCGGATATGAGAATCGAGGTGGTGAGGTGAGCGTATCGGATGGTGGCGGAGGTGCGTTTTCCAGGACGACTGCGGGGGCGATGGCGGCTATCGTGGTCGATCTAGTCGCCGATGACGACTCGGGTTTCCATCAAGGTGATGAGGACTTCGTCGTTGAGTATCTCTTTCCGGAGTATGTCGTGCCAGGTTTCGACGTACGCGTTCGCCCACGGGGACGCTGGTTTGACGGGGTTCATCGCAGCCGTTCTGTACCTCTTCGACCAGAATCAGCTATTCGGATTCGGGTGACCCGGATTTGGCTAGATCGGGTTCCGGCGGCCGGGCTTCCTCGCCCAGTTCCGTGAGCTCGTCCATCGCCCGGTAGGCCTGGTGCATCGTCTCGGTCGGCTCGACGACATCGGGCCCGATCACCGCCCGGATCGCGGCCCTGCCGAGGTCCAGACACCGTTCCCCGATTCCGGTGCTCTTGGCCTTGCGGAACCGCGACTTGGGGGGTTCGGGTGCGGGCCAGTCGACGGCGTCGAGGGCCTTGGAGATCGCCTCGGCCAGGGCCCGGGACTTCGGGACCGAGGAGCCCAGCACCCTCCGCCACGCCTTGGGAAGCCCGGCGGTCGCCTCATCCAGCCACGTCGACCGGATCGGCTCGACGGCCGCCGCCGTCAGCCTCCCCCGCTTCGCCGTCAGCCCCTTGCCCAGGGTGATGGCTTCGGAGGCGCCCGCGAACGCGTCCACCCCGGCCGCCCGGGCCAGGTTCTCGACGAGGGCGTCCGTCGACGGGAGCGCGGGTTCGGAGCCCTTGGAGAGGGCCTGGGCGAGATCCCTCCCGGTGGCGACGAGGTCGGACCGCACGGCTTCGGCCGCGACGGATCTCTTCTTGACGACGCTCGCGAGTACGCTCTTCAGGCTGTCGACCCCCGCCCCCGTCGTGACCGAGGTCAGGAGCACCGGGGCGCTCTCGATCCCCTTCTCCGCGAGGAGCCGCCGGATGTCGAACATGACGGCGTCCGCGTCCGCCCGGGACAAGCGGTCGATCTGGTTGAGGATGATCGCCGACGGGGCCCCCGCCTCCGCGATGTCCTTGAGGTACTGGGAGTGGAGGGCATTGTCCGCGTACTTCTGGGGGTCCACGACCCAGGCGACGAGATCGGCCATGGGGACGACGCGGTCGACGATCTGCTTGTGAGCGGCGTCGACCGAGTCGTGGTCGGGGAGGTCGAGGAGGATGAGGCCCTGGAAGGCCTCCTCCTCGTCGGGGTCGAGCCCCCCCGAGCAGGACAGCCGTCGCTCGGGTTCGACGCCGAGCCAGTCGAGAAGGGGATCCGGGGATCCCCCCCAGGTCGCCGAGCTCACCTGGGCGGTCGTGGGCCGAGACACTCCGACGATGGCGAAGTCCGTCCCGGTGAGGGCGTTGAAGAGGGAGGACTTCCCGGAACCCGTCCCCCCCGCGAGGGCGACGACCGTGGAGTCCACCCCGAGCCGGAGCCTCTCGTCTATCCTCTCGATCGCCTTCGATACCTTCTCCCTGATCCGGGCGGAGATCGCGTCGCCCGCCCAGTCCAAGGAGGCCCGGAGCCTTCCGACGCGTTCGAGCAGGAAGGTGGTCTCGCTCGGAGGGTCGAGGTGGGTGAAGGACACGCTCACATGAGGCTCCGAAGTTCGGCTCGCCTCAATCGGATCACCGCAGAGTCGTCGGGGGCGAGGCTCGGGAGGTCGCTCGGACCGATCACGGCGAGCGCCTCGCGGTTGATGGCGTGACGCCGGGCATTCGTCAGAAAGTCCCGGGCCTGCTCGAAGGTTTCGGTGAGCCCGGACCCCAGAACGAGGGCCAGGACTTGTCGCGCCTCGGATACCCCGAGCGCGGCGGACGCGAAGGTCGTCACGAGTCCATCCTTGCCGATGACGTCCACGGCTCGGGCCGCCCCGGGGTGGGCCTGCGCGAGGGATTCACAGTGGACGAGCCAGCCGAGGGTCGCCTCGCGAGCGTGCCGGGAGCGATCATCTGCCGCGGAGTCGGGATCGCGGGCGGAGATCAGCCACGCCCCGGGCCCGTCGTCGTCCGCCCCGAGCGTGGAAAGCATTCGGTCGAAGGCCTGGGACACGGCGAATTCGAGGCTTTCCTGGACCGACGCCGTCAGGGCCTCACGGATGCCCGCGAGGGCCGCCATCCTCTGGTCCTGGACGGGTTTGCGTTTGCCCCGCGAGGAACCGCGGATGCGGAACAGGGGCCCCTTCGGGCCGGCGGCAGTTCCCCAGAGGGTCGTGACGGGGCCCGCGGCGATCTCGGAGAACCAGTAGTCGCCCCCCTCCTGTTCGACGTGGGCGGCGGCCTTGCGGATGGCGGCCCGGGTGTCCTTGACGACGACGGCCCGCTCGTCCATGAGCTCGGCGAGTTGCTCCAGCCATTCCTTGACGGCCTCGAACGCCCCCCCCAAGGTCCTCTCGACGACCGTCGTCGCGCTGGCCTTGGCGATGGACGCCAGCCAACGGTTGATGCTTTCCACGACGTCGGCCGGAAGTTCGGCCAGCCCCTGGGCCTGCTCGGGGATGACGAAGAGGGGCAGCGATTCGAGCCCCTCCCGTCGGAGTCTTTCGACCAGGTCCCGCCGAACCTGGGCGGCGACGTCCGCCGTCACGCGGTTGAGGACGATCGCGATCGAGGCCCCCCTCTCCGCCCCCTGCCGGAGGATCTCCCACGGAACGCTGTCCCCGTACCTCGCCGCCGTCGTCACGAAGACCCACAGGTCGGCGGCGTCGAGCAGTTCCCGGGCCATCTCGCGGTTCTCGCCCACGAGGGAGTCGAGGTCCGGGGAATCGACGAGGGTGAGGCCCCGGGGAATGGAGTGGTGGGGGTGGAGGACGGCGCGTTTCGCCGCCGTGCTGAGCAGGTCGGAGTCCAGGGGGTTGTGGAAAAGGTGCGGAACCATCGTCGTGGGTCTTAGGACCCCGGCCGGGGTCAGGGTTTCCCCGACCAGGGCATTGACGAGGGCGGACTTGCCCGCCCCGGTCGAGCCGCCGACCACGACAACCGCGGGGGCCGAGGCCTCCAGCGCCCGCGGGATGAGGTGCCGGTCGAGTTGGTCCACGATCTTCTCGGCAAAGGTTTGGGCCTTGGTGGCCGTATCCGACCGATAGGGGAAGTTCACGGCGGCCACGTCCCTTCGGGTGGCCTTGAGGGCGTCCAAGAGCGTGCCCGCGTGGCCCCAGGCGCGCAGGGGGCGGATGCTCATGGCTCTAGCGTGCCGCGTCTGGGCCGTATTGCCCAGGTACCACGCGGATCGGCCTTGGACCGGGGGCGATACCCTTGAGGGCGTGGCAGGCCGCCCTCGTAGCTCAGCTGGACAGAGCGCCGGACTTCTAATCCGTAGGTCGCAGGTTCGAATCCTGCCGGGGGCACCCCCTAGAGTGGTGCCATGGCGGCCCACGATCGTTTGGTGTGGATCGACTGCGAGATGACCGGGCTGGACCCGGTGAAGGATGCCCTCATCGAGGTCGCATGCCTCGTCACCGACGGTGAACTCAACCTGCTGGGTGATGGGGTCCAGGTCGTGATCAAGCCTCCTGCCGAGGCGCTCGAGGGGATGACGGACTTCGTGCGGGACATGCACGAGTCGTCGGGCCTGCTCCCGCTGCTGTCGGAGGGGGTGTCCCTCGAGGAGGCCGAGACCCGCATCCTCGCCTACGTCAAGGAACACGTGCCCGAACGCAAGGCCCCTCTCGCGGGTAACACGATCGGCATGGATCGCGTCTTCCTCGAACGGGACATGCCCGGCCTCATTTCCTGGCTTCATTACCGGGTCGTCGACGTGTCAACCATCAAGGAACTGGTACGTCGTTGGTATCCCAAGGTGTACTTTGGCGCGCCCCCGAAGACGGGAGCCCACCGGGCGCTCGGCGACATCGAGGATTCCCTGAGGGAACTTCGCTTCTACCGGGGGACGGTGTTCGTCTCCCCCCCCGGGCCGGATTCGAAGGCGGTCGCCTCGGTGAGGGACGAATGTGATGGGTGGACGAGTTCGGAAGGGAGGCCGGATCCGGACGAGACCTGATGGATGTGGACCCGCGTCGCGGTACACTATCCGCTGGCCTTACGGCCGTGGTGGCTGTAGCTCAGGCGGTAGAGCACCTGGTTGTGGTCCAGGGGGTCGCGGGTTCAAGTCCCGTCAGCCACCCCACCGACGGAGGCCCTCGGCAAAGGCGCCGGGGGCCTTCCTTCATTGGGCCCTCGGACGAGTCGACGGTCCCGCCGGGAGCGGTCGCGGGCTATCGTGGGGCCGTGGGTGACGTGACCGAGACGGGCGAGATCGCCGAGGCCTTCCGAAAGGACTTCGGATGTTCGCCGCGCTGACGGGGATGGGATTCTCCGGCGCCTCCGGGCTCAACGCCTTCATCCCCCTGGCCTCCCTGGCCATCCTCTCCAGGTTCACGGGGTTCCTCGAGTTGACGTCGTCGTTCTCCTGGATCCAATCCTGGCCGGCCATCGCCGTGTTCCTGTGCTTCTTGATCATCGAGCTCGTCCTGGACAAGATCCCGGGCGTGGACACCGTCAACGACGTCTTTCAGACCGTTATCAGGCCGGCTTCGGGAGCCCTCGTCTTCACCGCGACGGCGACCGCCCAAGGTTTCAGCTCCAGTCAGGGGTGGCCGTGTCCGCATTGGGTGGCCTACACCCTCGGGGCGCTGCTGGCCTTGACCGTTCACCTGTGCAAGGCCGCTTGTCGGACGGCCATCAGCGCGGCGACCGGGGGATCGGGGACCCCCGTGGCCTCATTCGCCGAGGACGGCCTCGCCCTCACCCTGTGTCTTTTCGCGGTGCTCTTTCCCCCGTTGGTCATCGTGCTGCTCGGTGGCATGGGGGTGGCGGTTTACCGCATCGTGACGATCGGGCGGCGGCGGCGGCAACGGCTCACGGAGAGGCAAAGGCAGTGGCGGGCAGAACGCGAAGCCGCCGAGAGAGAGGCCGGATTCAGGGGCTGGCTCGCTCACCCTGCCAAACGCCTTCGCCGGGCGGGCCGGGCCGCAGACGGGACCAAGAGCCGGGCCGCAAAGAAGCGCAAGAACGGCGGGCGTCGCCGCCAGGCCCCCCATCGGTACGCCCCCAGGGACTCGAACCCTGAACCCGCTGATTAAGAGTCAGCTGCTCTGCCAGTTGAGCTAGAGGCGCGCGGGGAACAATGGTATCAGCAGTGGATTCGGCGGCGGCACCCTGGGGACTCGAGGGCGGATGGTGCGCGTGGACCGGGGACGATTCCTACTTGAGTTTCTGGAGTTTCTCGTAGGTCGCGGCGATGGCGATGAGGATGGATCCCACGATAGCGAACGAAACCCATCGCGGGACGATGTCGGACCCCACCGTCACCTGGGTGAGGGAGACGGTCACGGCCGTGACGGCCGTCGCCAGGAGGGGGGCGAACCAGCGTGCGAACACCCCCACGAAGGCGAGGAGGAGGGCGGCGGCGGTCAGGGCGAGCGTGCGCGGCAGCCCGTTCGGGTCGAGGGCGAGGGCGAAGTAACTCGGAACGAGCGCGAGGGAGAGCCCCGGGCCGAGCGCGCGGAGCGTCCTCACCTTGGAATCCTCCGCGAGCCACCACAGCCCGATGGCGAGGACGGTCCCGGCGGGGACCGCGGTGTAGGCCTCGATTACGTGGACCCCCGCTCCGGCGAGCAGGAATGTGGCTCCGAGAGACAAGACGAGGGATGAGATCCACCGGCATTCTCGCGATCCGAGGACGGCGTGGCCGAGCCACCCACTCCCGGCGATGAGCATCGAGACCCCCGCCGGGATGAGCGAGGCCGCCAACCCCGGGATGAGGATGGTCGCGCCGCCGGCGAGCACGAGCGTGGTCGTCGTCTCGGGATCGAGGTCGAGGATTCGGGAGCCGAGCGATACCGCGAAGAAACCCGCCATGGCCGCCCCGAAGACGACGGCGTCGTTGGCGCCCATCATCGAGAATGCGGTGCCGGCCGCGAGTGCCGTGAAGGCATGTGCTCCGAGAAGGGCGGGGTCGCGGAATCTCTGGGTGGAGCGCATGGCGAGCCAGAACGTGACCACCGCGGCGATCGTCGCCGAGATGGGTAGGAGCGCGTCCTGTCGGGCGGCCCAGCCGACCCCGAGGCCGAGGCAGGCGACCGTCGCACCCGACCTCACGTGCCATCCGGCGTCGTCGCGTGGGGCAGCCACGGCACCGGCGATACCGAGGGCGAGAGCCGAGAAAGTTGCCCACGGGTGGGGGAGGACCCCCGACACGACGAGGATGAACGGCAGGAGCGGCCACCCGAGCGCGACGAGGTCGATCCGGTACGGTGACCACCCGGGGTCTTGGTGCAGCGGCCTCCAGGCCGTCAACGCGGCCGCACCCGCAAGGCCCACCAGCCCGAGCGAAAAGGCGGGCAACGAGGACGAGTCCGATGGGCTGTCGGTTATCAGGCGGTCCAGAGTTGCTCCGATTCCGGCAAAGAGCGCACACGTCGAATAGATCGCCGCGGGGACGGCTCCGATCAGGACCGGTTCCCGACGCTCCGGTCCGAATAGGCGCGCGAACCAGGCCGACGCGGCGACGGAGATCGCGGCCGCGACGGCCACGTCGTACCAGGAATCCGTGTGCGCGGAGACGCCCGCCATGGCCCCCAGCGACACGAGTAGCGTCACCGATCCGAGGGTCACCTTGGGCCACCGTACCGAGGCCACCGCCATGATTACCACGGGCACGGCCACCGCGCCCAGCCCGAGCCAGGTCGGATAGCGCGCCCCCGCGATGTCATCGAGGACCCAGAGAGCGCAGAACGTGGCCCAACCGATCCCCCAGATTCCGACCGCCCACCGGGCGTTCGGCGTCGGCCAGATCCACGCCGTCAAAGCCAGGAGGACCCCGGTGACGGTGGCCGCGAGGACGCCAATCGCCGGTGAAAAGTCGAAGGCAAGCATGAGTGCGACGGTGCCCGCCGAGGCCGTGCCGATCGCGAAGAGCGCGCCGGCCGCCGACGCGAAATCCTCGAGATTTTTTCGCTTCCATCCGCGCAGGAAGGCCGCGACCCCCACGGCGGCCGCCAGGACGGCGCCCGTCATCCAGGCCTCCGTCCCGAGGTCATCCAACCCCCAGCCTTCGGGATCCGTAACGACGGCCATGGACCGGCCGATGAGAACGACGCAGGAGGCGACCGCCAGTATCGCGGTGGGGACGAGGCCGGCGGCGGCCGGCAGGCGGAATCGGTTCGGTAGCCACTTGACGGCCCAGAGCAACACGGTCGCCGCGCCGATCGCGCAGGCGACCATCGCTTCCTCGCCGAGGTCGTACCGGTAAGCGGCCGCCGCAGCCGCCCCCGTCAGGAGAAGGGAGGCGGGGGCGAGCGTCACGATGGGCCACCAGCGACCGAGGAGAATCAGCAGCCCGATCGGAAGGAAGCACGCGAAAAGAGCGAGGGCGAGGGAGGTGTGGCGATTGCCGAGGGCTACGAAGCCGTTGAGGCCGGAGATGCTGATGAGGAGCGCGGCTCCATACCCGCTTGTCGCCTTCGCGATCGTCGTCCGCCACAACAGCGCGAACAACACCGCGAGGATCGCCCCGATGGTCTCGGTCCAGGCGACGGTGACGGCCAACCCGCCGTCGTAGCTCGCGGCGGCGGATAGGCCGAATACCGACGCGGCACATAGCGTCACGACGGCCCCGAGCACTCCGAGGAAGGTCTCGGAGACGGAGGGCATGGGATAGCGTGAGACCGCGGCCAGGGCGGCACCCGCGAACGCGGCGGTCAGCCCAGCCCAGGGATCGAGGGGTCCCGCCGACGCGGCCCCTTCGGCCACCGCGCGCACGAGTACGGGAACGCTCCAGTAGAGACTGGCGGCGATCGAGGCGGCGAGGGGGAGGGAAAGGCCGCCGAGGATGGGGGTCTTCCACGAGGCCGGCAACCGCCCGTATAGCCACAGGATCGCGGCGACGACCGCGGAGCCTATGGCGAAGGCCCGTGTCCAATGGTCGACGTTTGCGGCGGCGGACGCGGCGAAGACCGGCAACAGGAAGGCCGCCGGACCGAGACAGGCGCGTGGCCAACGGATCCCGCACAGGGCGAGGACGATGACGGCGCCGAGGCCAAGGGCGAGCGGCACGGCCATGGGGAGGGTGCGCTGGACGAGGGGCCAGACGGCGTTGAGCGCCCCGAGCGTTCCCACGGCGACGCCCCCCACCCCGCACAGGGTTCGGGCGCGTGGGGATTTCCAGGCAAGAGCGGTGACCGCGGTCGCCGCCCCTGCGATCTCGAGCACGATGGCGAGGCCCCAGAGGTGAGGTCGCGGAAGAAGGTCCGTGACCGGGAAGGCGAGACCGGAAAATCCCATGATGGCGAGGATCGCCGCAGGAATCTCGAGTTTGTCGAGCCACTCGGGGCGATTGCGCCACAGGCGGGTGGCGGCGACGCCGGCGGCCAGGGAAAGGCAGGTGACGGCGGCCCACTCGTCGATCACCGGCGGCAGATCCCCGAGATGGAACCCCGCCGCCCAGGTGACAAGGCTGGCGATCTGGTAGCCGACGAGGATGAGTCCTCCCACGGCGATGGGCAACACCCCCACGAGGGAGGGCACCCTCCACGTCGAAGGCGCGAAGCGAGCGAGCGCGGCGGCGACGGCCGCCGCGATCGCGCCGGCGGCCACGGCAGACGATCCCTGGTGGGTCGGTCCGGCCACGGCGGCGGCGGCGACGACGGTGGCGACCAGGACGGCCGGGCCGACGGTCGCTTCGGGAATCCATCGGCCGGCAACCAGGAGCACCACCACCGGAAGGAGGGCCGCCGCGAGAAGGGGCACGTTGAGCGACTCCTCGTACGTCAGCTCCAACCCGGCAGGAATGACGCTGAGCGTCACGACGGCCGTGTGGCCCACCTTGACCATCAGCCTCTCGGTGGGAGGGGACCATAGGCGCAGCGTGAGTCCACCGGCCACGCCGGAGGCGACTCCGACGATCGTGGCGATCGCCGGGAGGTCCGACCCTTGCGTCCGCGCGAAGGCGAAGGCCAGGCTAGCGGCGGAGGCGACCAGGGAGAGGGCGGCCACGGGACCGACCCACTTCACCTCGCGCCGCGACAACGTGTATCCGGAGGCGGCGGAGACGAGCAAGGCGATGGGCAGGGCGTAATCGCCGAAGTTGGTTTCCGCCCGGTCGAACGAGATGATCGCCACCCCGGCGAAGGCCATGGCGACCACGCCCACGGCCCCCCCGGAGACGCCGAGGTTGTTGCGGGTCAGCCACAACGCAAGCCACGCGATGGCGGCCGCCGTGGCGAGGACCAGAAGGCCCTGAGCCAAGGGGAAGATGGTCGACCAGGTCACCGCGATGAAGACGATGGCGGCGGTGATGAGCATCGAGGCCCCCGCGATCCCGAGCAGGGTGGGGGCGCTGAGGCGCCGCCGAATCCGAGGCTTCCGGGCCGGAGTCTTCTTCCTCGCCGTTCCGGCAGGCGGCTGTGGGGTGGGGTCGACGGCCCCTTCCGCGGACGGCTGTGGGGTCGGGCCGGAGGCCGCGCCTTCCGGTGGCGACGTCCATTCCTCACCGGAGGGTGCCGTCGCCGAATAGGCATCCCCGGTCCCGGGGACCGTGGGTACCGGACCGTATCTGGGAGACTTGGGCACGGTCCGGAATCCGAGCCTCTTCCCCAGGGAACGAGGGGGTCGCGTGGTGGAGAGCTGTCGGTACATCTGGGTTCGGCGAGCGTACTGCCACGACCACTTGGACATCAGGTCGTTGTACTCGGTTTGAAGCTGCCGGATCTGGAGGTCGGCGTCGATGAGCTCGGAAAAGGCGGGATCCATCGCATCCATCCCGCATCTCGGGCACCTGGCGTCGGCCCCCCTCTCGATGGTCGCCCCACACAGGGGGCACGGGACGGATCCCGTATCACCTTGGGAGGTCGCCATCGATGAGCCCCGTTTCCTCGGTGGCTCTGAACGTATCCCACCACGGGAGTGCCCGCAACGCGAAAGGCGGGAATGTGGAACAACTCCAGGTTGTTCCCTCGCCATGACCGAAAAACTGGACATCGGGGACGATGCCCCCGACTTCACCCTCCCGACGGACGACGGGGTGTTCACCCTGTCCGATCACCGTGGGACGAGGGTGATCCTGTACTTCTACCCGGCGGCCATGACCCCCGGCTGCACCGTCGAGGCCTGCGATTTCCGGGACAACCTCAACTCCCTCAAGGGGGCCGGCTTCCTAGTGGTCGGCATCTCCCCGGACGCTCCCGAGAAGTTGGCCAAGTTCAGGGAGAAGGAGGGACTCAACTTCGTCCTGGCGTCCGATGAGGATCGGACGGTACTCGACGCCTACGGGGCCTTCGGGGAGAAGGCCTTGTACGGGAAACTCACCAAGGGCGTCATCCGGTCGACCGTGGTGGTGGGGGGCGACGGGAAGATCGAACTGGCTCAGTACGGGGTGAGGGCCAAAGGCCACGTCGCAAGGATTCGGAAGGATCTCGGGCTCGACTGAGGAGTCAGACGACCTGGACTCGGGTTCCAAGGCTAGGAGCGCACGTAGGTGTCGCAGAAGTCCTCGAGCTGGTCGATGACGTAGGGGTCTTTCGTCTGGAGTGCGATCTCCCGGGTGCCCAGGCGAACCCCGCCCCAGACGAAGTTGTGCGAACCGGTGATCGCCGCCCTCTTGCCGTCGTCGAAATAGAAGATCATGCACTTGGCGTGCAGGTACCGTTTCTTTCGGTAGAGCGTCCGGTGGCCGCTGATCAGCATCCCGAATCGGATGAGGAGGCGATTGAGGAAGGAGGCGTTCGACGGGGGGTTGAAGTAGAGCTCGTGGGGGACCTTCTTGAGAAGCCGTCCAAGCCGCCCGGTCGGGCAGTACTGGGAGACCAGGACGATCCGCTTCGCTTTGGCGGCAAGCGTGCACGCGTGTCGGTAGATGATCGAATCGCCGACGATTCCCCCGTCGATGAGAACGCGATTCTTCTTGAAGCGGATCGCGTAGCTCTTGTCGTCGTGCCTCTTGAGTTTGGATGCCCGCAGTCGCTTGTATTCCCGGGCGAGGCGCTTGGCGAGCGGGATGTCCTTGACCTTGAACATATAGTCGGCGTTGGTCGCCCCCTTGTCGTAGAGGTTGACGCCCCCAAAGGAGTACACGACATCGTCGACGATGCAGAACTTGATGTGGGTGCGTCCTCGATATGGGAACCAATACCCCTTCCCGAGCCAGGTGAAGCGCACCCCCGCCTCGGTCAATTCCCGGGCCATGCGGTTCGACCTGCACCGGCGTCGCGTGCGTCGGAAGAGCGGGATGAAGCGGCCGGCGAGTTCTCCGTAGGTGAACACGTCGGCGGCGACGTCGACCTTGACTCCCCGGCGGGCGGCGGCGATGAGGGCATCGATGAATCCCCCGGTCCGATTCTGGTCGGCGACGATGAGGCACATGAAGTACACGTGACGCTTCGCTTGCGTGATCACGCGCGTGGCGTCGGCGATGTATTCCGGGGGCGAGAGGAGGGTCGGGCGGATCTTTCCCGCGGAATGGCCCATGGCGGGATTGTGGCACGACTGGAGGGGGAGGCGCACCGGGGAACCGTCTCGTCGATCCCCACGGGCCGTCGACGCCCCGCCCGACCTGCGTATCCTTGGGGGGAAGCGCGAGTGGCGGAATTGGCAGACGCGTCGGGTTTAGGTCCCGGTGTCTTCGGACGTGGGGGTTCGACTCCCCCCTCGCGCACTCAGGGGATTGGGGGCTGGCCGACCGCTCGCTAGGGGGTCTGGGTCGTGGCCGTCTTGCGAACCTCGTCCATGTCCAGGCCCTTGACCTCGTCGATCAACTGCTGGAGTACGGGACCGGGGAGCGCGCCCGCCTGCCGGTGGATCAGGATGCCGTCGCGGAAGGCCATGACGGTGGGGATGTTCATCACCTGAAGGGCGGCCCCCAAGCCTTGCTCGGCCTCGGTATCCACCTTCGCGTGGACCACGTCGGGGTTGGCCTCGGACGAGGCTTCGAAGATCGGGCCGAACATCTTGCACGGGGGGCACCACTCGGCCCAGAAGTCCACGAGGACGATGCCGTCCTTCAAGATGGTCTCCTCGAAGCTCTTGCTCGTCAGGTCGATGGTGGTCATGGTGTCATCCTTCCTTATTCCGACGTTGCGTGCCCTCGAATGTACGAGTCTCGCTTCATTCTTGGGCGATAACCGCGGGCACGAACCGAATATTCCCCGCCCATACAATACCCCGCCGGGTATACGCCGGTTCACGATTCCGAGAACCGATGAAATTGGTACGGGACGGATCACCCCTTCTCGGGGTATAACCGATCTATGACCGACATGGCCGAGTTACCGTCCGAACCCGAAGGATGGCTCCCCTCACAGGAGCTCGACTACATCCGCGACCACCTCCCCATGCTCTACATCGACGTCGTCCCCGTACGGATGTCCGAGTCCGGAGAGGTGACGGAGGTCGGCCTGCTCCTCAGAGCTGTCGACGACTGCATGTCCCGGGCCCTCGTGTCGGGCAGGGTCCTGTATCACGAGAAGCTTCGCGATGCGATCATCCGGCACCTCGAGAAGGACTTGGGCTCGTTGTCGCTGCCGAGAGTCCCCCCGCAACCCGCACCCTTCATGGTCGCGGAGTACTTCCCCGAGCGGGGCATCAGCCCGTTCTTCGACTCCCGCCAGCACTGCGTCTCCCTCGCCTACGTCATCCCCGTGGATGGGGAGTGCGAGGCCAGCCAGGAGGCGCTCGACATCGTCTGGCTCACCCCCGAGGAGGCGTCGAGCGACGATATCGGCTGCGAGATGCACGGGGGCCAAGACCTCATCCTGAGGAAGGGGCTCGCGAGCGTCAACGCCTTGCCGAAGGGGTAGAGAGGCGTCAGGCGAGCAGGCTGGGGAGTTCCTGGGCGAGCGCCCGGAAGGCCTGGCCCCGGTGGGAGATGGCGTTCTTGACCTCGGGCTCGAGTTCGCCGTTGGTGACGGTTTCGCCGTCAGCCAGGAAGATGGGGTCGTATCCGAAGCCGTTCTCCCCCTTCGCGGCGGCGACGATCGTTCCCTTCAGGCGGGCGGTCGTGACGACTTCGCGGCCGTCGGGGTGGGCGGCGGCGGCGGCGCACACGAACGCGGCGCCCCGGTGCTCCGGTCGAACCGACGACAGCTGATCGAGGAGGAGGTCGAGGTTGGCCTGGTCGTCGCCGTGGCGACCGGCCCACCGGGCGGAGAAGATTCCGGGAGCGCCGCCCATGACGTCCACCGAGATTCCCGAATCGTCCGCGAGGGCGAGAAGTCCCGTGCTCGCCGCGAGGGCCCTCGCCTTGATCAGGGCGTTCTCCTCAAAGGAGACCCCGTCCTCGACGGGCTCGGGGGCGTCGATCTCCCCGGAGGTGACCAGGTTCTCGGGTCTGAAGCCCGGAAGCGAGCCCTCGAGGATCGCCCGGACCTCGGCGGCCTTGTGGGGGTTGTGGGTCGCGAACGCCAATCGGGCGTCGAATGGAACCGCGATCGATGAGGTCACGGCCGCGTCCCCTGGGCTTGGGGTGCGGCCAGGGCCTCGGATTGGAGGGTCGCCAGCCGGGTCGTGCCGGTGGTCGCGAGGTCGAGCAGGGCCCCGAGTTCGTTCCGGTCGAAGGGGGCGGCCTCCGCCGTTCCCTGGACCTCGACGAACAATCCCCGGCCGGTCATGACGACGTTCATGTCGGTATCGGCCCGGACGTCCTCGGTGTAGTCGAGGTCGAGCATGGGAGCCCCATCCACGACCCCGACGCTGACGGCGCTGACCGAGTCGAGAATCGGCTCGGACGAGGCGGGGACGAGGCCCTCTTCCTTAGCCCAGGCGAGGGCATCCGCGAGCGCCACATAGGCGCCCGTGATGGCGGCGGTCCGGGTCCCGCCGTCGGCCTGGAGCACGTCGCAGTCGAGGACGACGGTGTTCTCCCCGAGGGCCTTGAGGTCGATGACCGCGCGGAGGGAGCGTCCAACCAGCCGGGATATCTCATGGGTCCGGCCGCCGATTCGGCCCCGGACGCTTTCCCGGTCGTTTCGCGTGTCCGTGGCCCTCGGGAGCATCGCGTACTCGGCGGTCACCCAGCCCTCGCCCGAGCCCGCCTTCCATCGGGGGACGCCCTCGGTAAACGACGCGGCGCATAGAACCCTTGTGCCTCCGAAGCCTACGAGGCAGGATCCCTCGGGGTGGGATTGCCATCCACGTTCGAAGGACACGGGTCGAAGGTCGGTCGGGGCGCGGCCATCCGCACGGGGTGATTCGCTCATGCGACGAGCCTAGCGGGCTGTCCCGGCCTCATCCTCGCACCCCTCACAGGTCGATGCCGAGCCCGGGGTGTGCCAGGTCGATGGGGCCGGAATACGAGCCTTCGGCTTCAGCGAGGGCGAGATCGGGGTCCACCCATGGGGGGATGTGGGTGAGGATAAGCCGACCCACCCCCGCCCGTTGGGCCACCGCCCCGGCCCGATGGGCCGACAGGTGTATTCCCCGAGAGGTCTGCCGGGTTTCCAGGAAGGAGGCCTCGCACAGGAACGCGTCCACTTCGGACGCCGCCCGGTCGAGGCCGACGCAGTCGTCGCAATCACCTGAGTAGGCGAGCGTCGCCTTCCCTTTCCCGCCCTCTCGGGGACCCGAGACCCGCAGGGCGTAGGCCGGGACGCTGTGCTCAACGGTTTCCGCGCGCACGACGAGGGGGCCGACGGTCACCTCCGCCCCCGCCTGCCACAACCGGATGTCGAGGACGGGGCTCGGTTCGGTCGCACCCCGGAATTGTCCCACCCGGGATGATGTGCCCAACGGCCCGAACACCGGGACCGGACCCGTGATTCCGTCGGGGTGGCGGGAAAGGTAGGTGTGGAGTGCGGCCAAGTCCGCCGCATGGTCGGGGTGAAGATGGCTGATAGCGACGGCGTCGACCTCCCGGGGGTCGCACCAACGCTGGAGGGGGCCCAGGGAGCCCGAACCGAGGTCGAGAACGACGGTCCAGGGACGGCCGGAAGGATCGTCGGCTTCCACGAGGTAGCACGATCCGGAGGACGTCGGGCCGGGGACGGTGCCCGAGCATCCGACGATCCTGATCCTCACCTCGGAAGGCCCTCGGGCTGGGATGAGTCTTGGGTCTCGATCCCGGTGACCGCGGGGCCGAGGAAGCGTTGGGCGAGTTCCGTGAACCGGCGGGCATCCCCTGTTGTGGCGAAGCGGTGAACGGGGGGCGCGTCGGAGGCTCGTTCCATTCGGTGCTCCACCAGAATGCGGTAGACCTCTGTCGCCGTGTCCGTGGCGCTGTCCACGAGGACGACGTCGTCCCCCATGACGTATCCGATGGCGCCGTGGAGCATGGGGTAGTGGGTGCATCCAAGGATGACCGTATCGACGTCGGCCTCCTTCAGGGGGGCGAGGTACTCCCGGGCCAGGGCGAGGACCTCCGGCCCCGTCGTGACGCCCTCCTCGACCAACTCGACGAAGCGGGGGCAGGCGTTGCTCGTGACGAACACGTCGGGGGCAGCCGCGAAGGCATCGTCGTAAGCCCCGGATTGGATGGTGGCCGCTGTTCCGATAACCCCGATCCGGCCCGACCGGGTTGCCGTGACCGCCCGACGGACGGCCGGGAGGATGACCTCCACCACCGGGACCCCGCGTTCCTTGCTGAACCGTTCCCGGGCGTCCCTGAGGACCGCGGCCGAGGCGCTGTTACAGGCGATGACGAGGACTTTCACCCCATCATCGACGAGGGTGTCCATGATGCGGAGGGCGTGGGCCCGGACCTCGGCGATGGGGAGGGGGCCGTAGGGGCCGTTGGCCGTATCGCCGATGTAGTGGATCGACTCGTGGGGCAACATGTCCATGATGGCCCGAGCGACGGTCAGGCCTCCAACACCGGAATCGAACACCCCGATGGGCGCGTCATTCATCGCGTCCGCCTTTCTTGTCCATGAGGCAGGCTATCAACGAGTCCTGAAGCCACGTGAGCGCCTGGTAGACGCTCGCCAGCCAGATGCGTTTGTGGTCGATTCCCAGCCCTTCGGGAAGGTCGCCCTCGAGGAGGCCCTTGGCCACGTCCAGTTCCCCGGCGAGGAGGGCGGCATCCTCGTCCGTCTCGAGTCCCAGGCGGGCCGCGATGACCAGGCGGACGTCGGTGAGGGCCGCCGCCGTCGAGAGGCCTTCATCGAGGGGGACGGTCCATTCCGGCCGGTCCTCGGAAAGCGCGTCGTGGACAGATTTGAGACGGTCCGTCTTGTGGGTGCGGAGGTCCGCCTCGGTGAGTCTCCTGAACTCCTCCGAAACCTCGGGGTCGGAGGGGGCGGCATCGGGAAGCAACCGGAGGAGGGCAGGATCGGCCTCGGACGGTGTGGGTACGTTTGGACTCTCGTCC
>CAYTLH010000079.1:0-7277 GCA_964438525.1 uncultured Demequinaceae bacterium
ACGGCCAGGGTCCTCGGTATGTCCCAGTCGCGGGACTCGATGATCCTCATCTACCAGCGCCCGACCGGGTGCCGGGCCTTCGCGGACCTGTCGCCCGAGGAAACGACCGACGATGTCATCGACGCCATCTGGACGGAGATCCTCAAGGCCCACCACGCCGGTATCACCCACCGGGCCCTGACCTCCGACACCGTCCTCGTCTGCGCGGAGGACGGGGACGAGGTCCCGGTCGTATGGCTGTCGGGTTGGGAGATGGGGGAGGTGGCCTCCGGCTCCTTCTCCAAGACGGTGGACGCCATCCAGCTGGTGGCCATGATCGCGGCGAAGGTGGGGGCCAAGAGGGCGGTCGACTCGGCCTTCCGTGCCCTGGAAGAGCACGAGGTCGCCGCCCTGGCCCCCTTCCTCCAGGGGGTCTTGCTCCCCCGATCGACCCGGATCGAGGCGAAGGCCAGGGGCTCCGTGCTCCGGAACGTCCGCTCCGTCATCCTCAAACGCCTGCCCGAAGCCCCGTCCGAGCAGCAGAGGGTCATCCGGTTCGGCCTCAGGACCGTGTTAACCATCGGGATCGCGATCCTCGTCGTCAGCGTGATCGTGTCGGCCTTCGACATCCAGGCGGTGGCGGAGTCCATCACCCGGGCCTCTCCCTGGTGGGTCCTGGCCGTCGTGATCTTCACTCTGGCGGCGTTCTTCGGCGCGGCGTTCGCCTTGATCGCCTTCTCTCCGATGCGCCTACCCTTCGGCCGGGTGCTGTTGGCTCAAGTGGCAGCCGCGTACCACGCCGTGTACATCCCGGCCGGGGTGGGCCCGGCCTATGTCAACCAGTCCCTGCTGGTCCGGCGTCAGGTGGCCCGTCCCTTGGCGGTCGCGACGGTGGCCCTCGTCCAGGTCTGGGCCTTCATCGTGACGGTGATCTCCCTTATCGTCTTAGCCCTTGTCAGCGGCAAGGAAGGGGCCCTAGACAAAATCCCCGGGGGCACGGCCCTCGCCGCCGTCGGGATTCTCGCCGCGGTCGTCCTCCTGGCCCTGACCTTCCCTCGAATCCGCAAGTGGGCGGCCTCCAAGGTCGTGCCCATGCTCAAGCAAACCTGGCCGAGGCTCGTCGAGGTTCTGTCCCAACCCTGGAGGTTCCTCCTAGGAACGATAGGCCACCTGGTGCTGACCGCCTCCTTCGTGGGGGCCTTCTACGCCTCGCTTCGGGCGTTCGGCCAGCAGCCGGCCCTCGTTGACATAGCCATCATCTTCCTCATGGGAAACGCCGCTGGAGCGGTCGTCCCGACTCCTGGCGGCCTGGGTGCGATCGAGATAACGCTGGCCACCACGCTAGCTGGGACCGCTGGTGTACCGATCGTTGTCGCGAGCTCGGCCGTCGTGCTCTTCCGGGCGATCACCTACTGGGCCCGCATCCCCCTCGGGCTGGCCGCGGACCGGTATCTCAGGGCGAAGGGGGAGTTGTAGCGGTTCTCCGTTATCCCTCGTTCCGCCAGCGCCAGTAGTACCAGTTGAGCAGCGGCACAAACTCGAACGTCGCCTTGACGTTGCCCGCCTCGGTGGGGTGACTGTCGCCCTCGACGGCGTAGGCGGAGGTGTTCTGTCCCTGGTCCGTGACGTACTCGACCTGACCCTCCGCGTACCGGTGGTGGTTGCCGCCCGCCACGCCCAAGTCGTTCGTGTACGGGTCGCCGCTGTTGGAGGTCAGGACGTTGTAGAAGTCGAAAACGGCGACGTTCGCGTAGGGGTAGTCGTCCAGCCAATCCTCGACCAGCCAGGTGTTGAAGGCCCGGGCGTTGGCCGCGGCCCGGGAGTCGGTCTCGTCGGCGGTCAGGGGCGGGGCCGTGACGGCGACGAAGAGCTTGTCCCGGTGGTCGGCGAAGTAGTCGAGCAGGTCCAGATAGATCCCCTTGGCGTTTCCAACCGTCAGGTTGTCGAGGCCCGCGCCGGCGAGGGGGTTGTTCCCCGTCGTGGGGGGATCGTCCGGGGAACCCTCGAGGAAGGAGTTGGGGAAGCACGACTTGAACATGACGATCTCGTTGTCCCCGCCCGGGTCGTCCCCGCGGGTGTACCAGGAATTCTGCCCGGATTCGGAATAGGCCGCGTCCATAATCGTGTCGCTCGAGGGTCCCACGAACCAGTTCCACCAGTTGCCGATGTCGGTGTAGTCGCCGATCGCGCCGCCGATGTCCGAGTCGACCGGGCCCCAACCGTAATTCGTGTCGCTGACGAAGTAATTGTTGGCCGCGAGGGCGAGCCCCAGCCCGCCCGAGTCGTCGCCGAGCCAGTTCTCGCCGCAGGAGTGGTGGATGAAGACGAGCTTGACGGTCTCGTCGGGTGGGGGGACGTCGCTCTCGAAGGTGGGCAGCGGTCCCGGCGTCGACGATGCCCCAGGCGTCGCGCTGGGCGATTCGCACTCGCACGACCAATCCGGAGTAGCGGACGGGGACGACGGGCCGCATCCGGCCAGGACGACGACCGTTGCGACGACTAGGGGTATGCGCCTCATGAATTCCTCCTCCTGGCTTCAGCCTAGCGAGATCCTCCGGGGAGTCGAGGGGTAGGACCGCGCGTCCGACCGGGTCACCCTCAACCCCACACCGAGCCGCGCCCCAGGTACAGTGGGAGTGACCGGAAGGATGTTCGGGGGGCGAACATGTCCGACTCAAACCGTTCAATAAAAAAGGGTCCACGGGAACCTGACGAGGGCTCGGACCCCTTTGTCCACGACGATGTCGAGTGCCGCATCTTCAGGGCCCTCGCGGACGGGGCATTCGTCGCGAAGGCTTTCACCGATTCGAAGGGCATTCTTCGGTACGTCAACCACTACTTCGCCACGCTTCTCGGGTACAGCCCCGAAGAGTTGGTGGGGCAACACATCTCCATGGTCCACACGCCCGACCAGACGGAGACCTCGAAGGGCATGATCGAGGAATCGGTCAGGAACGGGGCGTCCGGACCCCAGGAGCATTGGTACCTCCACCGCGACGGCACGGTGCTTCCCCTCCTTGTCGGGTGCGTGTCGATTTCATCGGCTGAGGGTGCCGAGACCTATACCGCCATGTCAGGTGTGGACATCTCGCCTGTCCTTCGGGCCCGAAAGGAATACCAAACCCTTTTCGACGAGATGCTCGACGTGTTCTCCCACTTCGAAGTGCTATTCGACGAATCGGGACAAGCGGTGGACTACCGCTATCTTTCCGTCAATCCCGCTTGGGAGAAGGCCCGCGGTCAACGCGCTGAGGAGGTCATCGGCAAGACCCTCAAGGAGGTCATGCCCGATCACGATCCGGTCTGGATCGAGATGGCCGGCCAGGTGTCCACTACCGGCAAGGCCATGCGCACGGAGATCTACAGCGACGCTCTCGACAAACACTTCGAGGCGACGGTGTTCCGACCCTCCCCAGGCGAGTGCGCGGTCATTCTTCAAGACATCACCGACGAGAGGAAGGCGGAAGCGCACGCGGCCAACCTTTCGGAGCAACTCGCCCGCGCCCAGAGGATGGAATCGGTGGGGCGCCTGGCGGGTGGCGTGGCCCATGATTTCAACAACATGCTGACCGTCATCTTGGGCCACGTCGAGCGGAATCTGGGGCGCATCGAACGGAGCGACCCCCTGTATCCCGACCTGGAGGAAATCGGCCAGATGGCCGAACGCTCCGCTGACCTGACCCGGCGACTGCTCACCTTCGCCCGGAACCAGCCCTCCTCTCCCCGAGTCATCGACCTGAACGAGTCGATCGACGCCGTCCTGACCATCCTGGGACGACTGATCGGCGAAGACATCGACCTGACCTGGAGGCCCGGCATCGACCTCGCTTCGGTGAGGATCGACCCCAGCCAAATCGACCAGGTCTTGGCCAATCTCTGCGTCAACGCCCGGGACGCGATCGAAGACGTGGGTGAAATCATCATCGAGACCTCAAATGTCAGCCTCGACGAGGATTTTTGCTCCTCGCACCCAAGCCACGTTCCAGGAGACTACGTCGAGCTCACCGTGACCGACAATGGATCGGGCATGGATGCGGACACGCTTGAGCATCTGTTCGAGCCGTTCTTCACCACCAAGGAGCCGGGACAAGGCACCGGCCTCGGCCTGTCCACCGTCTACGGGATGGTGAAGCAGAACCAGGGCTCCATAGACGTGAGCAGCGAACCCGGCGTGGGCACCACCTTCAGGATCTTCCTTCCCCAACACCCGGCCGAACCAGATTCCCCACCGGAACAGATCATGGTGGATTCGGATACGCATGGCACCGAGACGATCCTGCTGGTGGAAGACGAGATCGCCATCCTCACGATCGTCACGAACCTGCTGGAAAACCAGGGTTACACCGTTCTGGCGGCGGAGACCCCGGAGGAGGCGATCAGTCTCGCGGAGGAACACCCCGGTTCGATCGACCTTCTTCTCACCGACGTCATCATGCCCGAGATGAATGGCCACGTACTGGCGGAACGTCTGAGGTCGTCGAAGCCGAGCCTCAAGTGCCTCTTCATGTCCGGATACTCGAAGGGCTTGGACGAATCCTCCGGCACCCTGGACTGCGACGTCCACTTCATCCCCAAGCCCTTCAGCCAGAAGGAATTGTCCGCGAAGGTCCGCGAGGTCCTCGACTCTTGAGACCTACCGGCGGGCCGCCGTCTGCTCGACGGGTGTCTCGGCCGCTTCGGTGCCCAGGGCGAAGGCCCGTCCCAGGAACACGGAGATGTCCTCCATCGGAAGGGTCCCATCCGCGGCATTTCCCAACGAGGCCAGGCACATGGGGCACATCGTGGTCGCCTGCCTCCCACCGGTCCCCTTCAGTTGCCCGACCCGGGTGAGGGCTATGTCGTGTGATCTGCTCGGAAAGAGCGCCTCGATTGGCCCGCCGCAGCAGTAGGTCAGGTTCCTGCTCTCTCGCGGCTCCTTGACGTCGTACCCGGCCTTCTCGAGCAACTGACGCGGCTGGTCGATCACTCCCTCGGCCCTGGCATAGAGACAAGAGTCGTGGATGATGACGTCCTCTCCGACACGCTTGAGCGGCTCGAAGTCGGCCTCGGCCAGCGCCTCAAGGTAACTCGTCACCTCGATGTCGAAACCGTCGAGGATCTCCGGATACACGCTGCGGAGCATGTTCGTGGTGTGAGGGTCGAGCGTGATCAGCTTCCTGACCCCGTTCTTGGTGAGCGTCTCGTGGACCCTTTCGGCGTGCTTGCGCAGGGTACCGTCGACCCCCATGTCGTAGGCGAGGGCCCCCGCGTACAAATCGTCCTCGTACAGGTAACCGAACTCCACTCCGGCTCGCTGAAGCAACCGGGCGACGTTGCGGAGTATCTCGTTGAACCGCTTGACATTGGCCCTGGAGGGCCGGGCGGCGACGGCGGACAGGTTGACGAACCTGTTGGCGAACCTCCCCAAGAACATCATCCTGGCGAGGAAAGTGTTCTCGACTCGCGATAGCAACCCCACCATGGCGATGATGTACGGGAGCAGCTGGTACATGGTGCCCGTGTACAGGACCGTGTCGCCGCCGCGCGGGATGTCGAGACCCTCCGCCCAGCGGGTGGCCTTTTTCGCGGACAGCGGGAACACCGAGTCGCGTTTCTCTAGGTTGTCGACCATCAAGCCGACGATGTCACCCGTGGGAAGCGACATGTCTGTCCTCCTTGTGTTCACCGGTTGTGGGACCCCGTCCGGCGTCCAATCCGAAGACTTCGTCGTCGATGTAGCCGCGAAGGAAACGCATATTCTCGACGATGTGCACCCCGGCCATGCAGTTCTCCTCGCACAGCTTGCACAGCAGGCACTGATAGATGGAGTCGGTTTCCGCCAATAGGTCGTCCTTGAGACCAAGAACCGCGTACCGGAACAAGGTGCGGGGCATCAGGTCGATCCCCATCGGGCAGACGGCGCTGCAGACGCCGCAATTGAGGCACGCCCACGCGTTGAAGGTCTCGGACGTCGCCACTTCCTCGGCGAACGCCAGGTCAATGTGGGATGCGGTCATGTCTCTCCCCCTCTATCGGCGAGTCGGTACCGGTAGTAGTCGCCCTCAGGCTGGGCGCTTTCCTTCACGAGGCCGTATCGTCGGGCCGCCATGACCCAATGCATGACCTCGTGGCTCGGGTGTCCGATCGCTTCGGCGATTTCGGGCACGGTCTTCGGTCCGTCCTCGAGGGAAGCCAACACTCGGCCCCGCATGGCCACCTCGTCCCGCATGACCTCGCGTGGTTCTCTGAGCATCTCAGACAAGGGCGGCCCCCAATGCCTCGATCGTGGCTTTGATCTGCTCATCGGTGGAGCCGCGCAGCTGAAGCGCTCCCGTGGGGCAGGACGGTAGGCAGGCCCCGCATCCCTTGCAGATGGTCTCGCTGACCGTCGCCACCTCCTTGCCCGCTTCCTCGACCTTGCCGATGGCGCCGTACAAACACGCGTCCACGCATTCGTTGCACCACAAGCACACGTCCGGGTCGACGGTGGCGATCGACGGCTCCAATTCGACGTACCCCTTCTTGAGCAGGGCCGCCCCCTTGACCGTCGCCGCCAACGCGGAGCCCGCGCTCTCCAAGGAGTTCCGGGGGGCCTGGGCCGCACCGGCGATGAAAACCCCGCCGATGACGGTCTCGACCGGCCGGAGCTTCGGGTGGATCTCCATGAAGAAGCCATCCAGGCCCACTGGAAGCTTGAGCACGTCGGTCAGTTCGGTGTTCTCCCTGGGTTCCATGGCGGTGATCAGGACCACCAGGTCGCTCGTGAACTCGAGCTCCTTCCCGCTGGTCAGGACGTCCTTGACCGTCACCTGACAGCCGTCGTCGCCGGGTTCGATGTGGGGCGGCTCGGAGGCGTCGAACTTGATGAAGACGGAGCCCTTCTTACGAGCCCGCACGAAAAGGGACTCGTATTTACCGTAGGTGCGGATGTCCCGGTACAGGTGGAATTGATGCAGAGACGGCATCCGCTCGTGGGCCGCGAGCGAGGTATGCATGGCGGCGCTGCAGCAGTAGCGGGAGCAGTACGCGTGGCCGTCCTTCTCGGAGCAGCTTCCCACGCAATAGACGTAGGCGACGCTTCTCACGGGTTTTCCGCGATGCTTGAGCGGCCCGGTGCCGTGGTCCACGAGCTTCTTGAACTCGGGCAAGGTCAACACCCGCTTGTGTCCGTATCCATACTCACCCTTCGCGGGCTGGTATACGTCGAAACCGGTGGTGACGACGATGGCGCCGACGTTCAGCGAGATGCGTTCGCCTGACGCGTCCAGCACGACGTCGAAGTCTCCGATGCTCCCCGACTTCTCGACGAGTTCGGCGTT